>JBEIFE010000182.1:0-4740 GCA_040382575.1 Candidatus Sericytochromatia bacterium | reverse complement strand
CTCGGCCGAGGTGTCGAGCAGGACGGGATAGGACAGTCGCTTGTCCATGACGAAGGAGCGAACCGTGTCCCGGTCTTCCCGGACATCCACACCGATGACATCGAGACGCGACTTGCGGATGAAACGGTACAGCTGGTCGACGCGAGGAGCCTCCTCGCGACAGGCCGGTCACCAGCTGGTGAAGAAGACGATGAGCTTTCCACGGTGGTCGCGCGTCGCATCGACACGCTTGACCTGGCCCGTGAGGTCGGCCAGCTCGAAGGCAGGTGCGATCTGACCCTTCACCTGAGCCGATGCGGGCGCAGCGAACCACATGAGCGAAACGGCTAGCATCACGATGATCGGATACCATCTAGTGCTGAACATGGGGCCTCCAAGACGAGAAGGGGCAGACGCCTGTCCGCCCCACTCTGTATCTTACAGCGCCGCCGAAGCGATGTTCTGGATCACGGCCTCGATGTACAGATCCTCGAACTCGCCCTGGCTGATGCGGCCGTCTCCGGTCCGGTCCGCTGCCTTCAGCGTCGCCTCGTCGAAGGCCGGGATCAAGACCCGGAGATTGAGCGAGGGATACTTGAAGCCCAGGCCCAGCTTCGCCACTTCCGTACTCCCGAGTTCTTCGGGAGTCAGGTAGCCATCCCCCTTGCTGAACCAGCCTCCTGCAGGGCGGTCGAGCTTGCGGAACACGTCAGCCAGGAAGGTCCGCATCCGGGTGAAGAAGCGATCCGCCGTGTCATCGGCGGACAGCAGGCCCCCCTCGGTCGCGAACTCCATGAAACGGGTGTAGGAGATCTTGCCGTCGTGGTCCCGGTCGAGTTCTTCGAAAACCTTGAGCGGCAGATTGGGGCCCGCCTCGTACTCATCGATGAAGTTGTCGTGGTTGGCGTCGATCCGGGCGAAGATCGCCTTGTGGACACGCCGGAACCCTTCCTTGAGGGTCTGGGCGGCCTGAGCCTGCACGCCTCCACCGGAGGTCGAGGTGGGGTTGCTGGCGAGGGGCTGGAGGCCGCAAGCGGTCAGACCGAGGATTGCCGCCACCGCGATGGACTTGCGGAGATTGCCGAGATGCATGAATGAACCCTTTCTCGTGAACCAAATTTACGTGAAGATTGGTTCAAAGTTTGATTAATTGTCCCACGCTCCGGCATTTTGGCAAGATCAACGTGAGGTGACGGCCTGCCGTCCGTTCCGGGGTAACGTAGCCAGGCGTCTGGCCACGCCATCGGCAACCCGGCTCCACGGAAAGTTATCCGCAGGGTCACGCTTCACCTCGGGCTTGAGCGTGATCTGACGGTGCCCCAGTACCCGGGACCATGGAATCCCGTGGACCGTCATCAGATGCGCGAGAAGGGCCTCGAGACTCGCGAGTTGCGCGTGTGGAAATGGATCACGCCCCGTCTGGGCATTGACGAGTTCGATCCCCAGCGAGACGTCGTTCAGGTGGTCCAGTCCGGCGACGTAACTCTCGCCGGCATGCCAGGCGCGCCAGGCCTCGGGCACGCATTGCAGGATTTCCCCCCGCTTCCCGATGATGAAATGCGCGCTGACGGACGAGTCGGGGTTCCGGAAGTGGCGCGCGATCACGCGGGCCTCGGAGACCCCAGGTGTCTCCGTGTCATGCAGGATGATGTACCTGAGCTGGGTTCCGGGCGGCCGTGGGTCCATGTGCCAGGCCGGAACCCAGGTCACGAGCGGCTTCGGTGGCACGGTAACGACCGCGTCGCCGGGGGGCGCGAGGTCATCGGCCGCCCAGGCCGCCCACGACGTGGCCATCGACAGGACCCACACGAGCAGAGCCCTGGCTGTGTTGCGCGACCGCCCGGTTATCGACCGATACACGGCATCCTCCCTGTCAGCATCGCCGCTCCGCGGGACATGCTGGGTCCCCGGGGTGCGAATGGCAAGGGGATCAGGCACGTCTCTGCTAGCATGAGCCTGCGTATCCCTTCTCCGGCGAGGCCTCATGAAGCTGCTGATCCTGACGCCCTACTTTCCCCCCGAGGTCGGTGCCCCGCAGACTCGCCTGTACGAGCTGGCCGTCCGCCTGGTCCGGCGCGGGCACGACGTGACGGTCCTGACGGGGTTCCCGAATTACCCGAGCGGGGTTATCCCGGAGGCCTACCGCGGCAAGGTCCGGATGGACGAGCAGATGGACGGTATCCGCGTCGTCCGGACCTGGATCTACGCCACACCCAACAAGGGGTTCTACCGGCGAATCCTCAACCACCTGTCGTACATGGTGAGCAGTGCCTGGACGGGGCTCGGGCTCGAGCGCCACGACCTGATGCTCGTCGAGAGCCCTCCCCTCTTCGACGGCCTGGCCGGGGTCTTCCTGCGCGCTCTCAAGCGCACCCCGTCTGCCTTCTACATCGCGGACCTGTGGCCGCAGTCCGCCGTGGAACTCGGGATGCTGCGCCAGCCGCTGCTCGTGAAGATCGCCGAGGGGATCGAGCGTTTCATCTACCGGTACAGCGATCGCCTCCTGGCCGTCACGCGGGGCATCAAGGACACCCTCCACGCAGCCGGGCATCACCACGTCTTCTTCTTGCCCAATGCGGTGGATACCTCGGCCTTCCATCCCGATCTCGACGGCTCGGCTCTTCGCGAGCGTCTGGGCCTGACCGACCGCTTCGTCGTGCTCTACGCCGGGACGCACGGCCTCCAGCAGAAGCTCTCGACGCTCGTCGAGGCCGCCCGGATTCTCGAGCAGCGGGGCCTGGCCGTGACGGTTCTGATGGTCGGGGACGGGGCTGACAAGGAAAATCTCGTCCAGCAGGGAGAGGGGCTCACGACCCTGCGCTTTCTCGATAGCGTGCCCAAGCGTGAGGTTCCGGAGCTCGTGGCTGCCTGTGACGCTTACAGCATCGTGCTCCGCGACATTCCCCTGTTCAGGGGCGCGCGCCCCTGCAAGATGTTCGAACCCATGGCCACCGGGAAGCCGCTGGTGGCGTCGATCGTGGGCGAGGCCGAGGAGATGATCCGCGAGGCGGAAGCCGGGATCGTCGTGCCGCCGGAGAAGCCGGAACCACTGGCGGATGCGATCGAACAGCTATTTCACGATCGGGAGCTCGGTCGACGTCTGGGGGCTGGCGGGAGACGGTACGTGGTCGAGCATCTCGACCGGGAACACGTCGTGGACCGCTTCGAGGAGCTGGCCCGAGACCTGCTTCCTCCGGCGATCGCCGCCGGTCGCGCGCATCCCGTTATCTGAGCGTCGTGACTTCACCCCTCTTTCTCGTGAAAGTTCCCCGAACATGTTGAACCTGCGTTGCGCTCGCCACGTGCACCCTGCCGCGTCGTGGCTGATCTCCCTGCTGGCCTGGGCCTCCCCGGTCAGCGCCGAGCCCGAGTTCTGGAACTGGTACGAGTGGCGTGTCCCCGTCGTGGCGAAGGCTCCGCTCACGGACCGCCCCGTCCAGCTGCGCGTCCTGTCGGACCTGCGCTTCGGCCCGCGCTATCCCGGGCTGGGCCTGGCCTTCCTGAGAACGGGTCCCGTCTGGTCCCTCGCGGACTGGGCCGTGCTCGCCCTTCACGGAACCGTGATTCCGACCCAGGTCCGGGAAGGCGTCTGGGTCCAGGAATACCGGCTGGAGGTCGAACCCACGGTATCCGGTCGTCTGGGGGACTGGACCTGGAGTGACCGGAACCGGCTCGAGTACCGCATGCGACCGGATGATCAGCACTTCCGTTATCGAAACCTGCTCCGGTTCAACCTGGCTCCGCAGGGGGCCACGTGTATCCCGTATGCCTGGGACGAGGCGCTCGTCGAGCTGAGCCCGGACGGTTTCGCGCAGAACCGCGCCGAGATCGGAATCGGGCATGTCCTGGGCGGGCCCACCCGTCTCGACGTCGGCCTCATGGCTCGCTCGCGTCGCGGCAGCGACGGCGTGTGGGCGCACGACACGATCCTGCACACGAGCTGGGTCTTCACTCCGGATATCGACCCGCTATTTCCCTGAAAAGGTGCCCGGTCGCGGTGATTTCGCAGGAACGGGCATCCGCTCGAGCGCCTCGAGTCGGCTCTCGATGGCCTCCGGCCCGCCCATGTACGATGTGCCATCCGCTTCGCTTGCCACTCCCGGCACCTCGGCGAGGATCGCTTCGAGCGATTCGACCGGTTGCTCGAAGCGCTGTTTCCAGTCGGGTTGCAGGCGATCGAGCAGCAGGGCTTCCGCTGCCCCCACGAGCCCGAATCGCCGCTCGTCGGGAGACAGCGGGGCCCGGAGTTCTTTGCGGAGGCGTTCGAGCGCCTTCCCATCCCTGAGTACGCGCTGCCGCAGCACCGTCTCCAGATAGCGCGTCGTCCCCTCGATGATCGTCATGCTGGCCATGTGGTCAGCCGCCCGTGGGGGCAGGCTCGACTCGTGGCGCTGACGCAGGGAGATGAACAGACGGGTTCCGTCGAGGGCCCCGGGGCTGCGGGGCGATGGTTCGGCCAGCAGACGGTCGATGAGCTCGGCCTCCAGCTGGGACAGGGCCCGGTCCGAGCCGTCAGCGAATCCCGAATCGAGATCCGTCGGTCGCGTGAGCTTGAATGCTCCCTGGATCTCGTACCGGAAGAGGCCCACGACCAAGGAGACGAGCGCCTCGTCGACCTGGGCGGGGCCAGCACCCGTCAACCGGACCAGATGGACCGATCGGCCCTGCAGGTCGCGTACGTCCCAGGGTTGCTCGGATACGAGATGCTCGCGTTCGATCGTCGCCGGGGGCAGGAGGCGGATCGTGGGCAAGTCCGGGACG
>JBEIFE010000181.1:0-4741 GCA_040382575.1 Candidatus Sericytochromatia bacterium | reverse complement strand
ACCCAGTTCGATATAACGCCGGAGTCGGGCGCAGGAACTGCAGTATTCAGATTCGGCGCAATGCGAGCAGGCCGGGAGCATGCAACTCTTGCAGTGGATGACCGCTTCGATGCGGGGATGCGTGTAACACGTGCTCATGGCGGCCCCTTCCACTCGTTCCTGAAGTGTCCACCTACCTTTCGGATCCATGGACGACATCCTTTCTTAAGCCGCATTAAAGGTTCGATGAGGTTTATACTCAAGAGGTCAAGTTAGCCCTCAGCAGGTCTTTCAGATGGATGGATCACCGGATTCCTGGCCTCCCGTCGAGGTGTCATTGCGCCAACGTCGTCCCGGTGACGGGGACCAGCGGATCGCGGCCATGCGAGGTGCCTGGATGGAGGTCGACCTCTCGGCGATCGCCTCCAACGTCCGGACCGTCCGCACATTCGTGACGCCACGCTCGCGACTCATGGCCGTGGTGAAAGCGGATGGCTACGGTCATGGCGCCTCGCGCACGGCTCGAGCGGCCCTGGCTTCAGGAGCCGACTGGCTCGGTGTCGCGACGGTTGCCGAGGCGCTTCGATTGCGTGAGTTGGGGGTCCATCAGCCGATCCTGCTCCTCGGGCTCGTCGTGCCTGAAGCGTGCGAGCAGGCCATCACGGCCGATCTTCACCTGACGGTGAGCGATCCGTGGCATCTCGATGCCTGCGAGGCGGCAGCGCAGCTCGTCGGCAAGCCAGCCCATGTGCATCTGAAGGTCGATACGGGCATGACGCGAGTCGGTATTTCCGTCCACGAGGCTCCCGATGTGGTGGCCCGGATCCGGTCCTCCGACAGACTGGTCCTGGCCGGTCTAGAGACGCACATGGCCTCCGGTGAGATCCCCGGCTCAGGTCCCACGCGAACCCAGCTCGAGCGATTCCACGCACTCGACAGGTCGCTCGATCTACCGCCCGAGGTGCTTCGCCACGTCGCCAACAGTGCGACCACCGTCAACTTTCCCGAAGCTCACCTCGACATGGTGCGCCCGGGGCTAGCCCTCTACGGCCTGCCCCCGGTCGATCCTGTCCGCATGCCCTTCGAGCTCCGTCCTGCCATGCGCATCGTCGCGCGCGTGACCCAGGTCCGTGACGTTCCCGCAGGCGTCGCCGTGGGCTACGGCGGAACCCATGTCACGACCAGGCCAAGTCGAATTGCTCTCCTGCCCGTCGGGTATGGTGACGGGGTCCCACGTGGCCTGGGAAATCGAATGGACGTACTCGTTACAGGGGTCCCGTGTCCGCTGGTGGGACGGGTATCGATGGACCAGTGCACGGTCGATGTGACCGGGCTCGAGGTCAGCCCCGGACAACGGGTGACCGTACTCGGTCGCGAAGGTGATCGAGAGGTCTCCGTCGAGTCCTGGGCCGAGAAGCTCGAGACGATCCCGTACGAGATCATCTGCGGCCTCGGCCGCAGACTTCCGAGGGTATACATCGGTGGTTAGGTGCCACGCAGCGAGAGGAGCTCGAGCTTGAAGCGTCCATGGGCTCTGGTCTTGCTGGCTGTCTCCCCCTTGCCCCCCGAGCTCACGTTCGAGCAGCTGGATCGCGCCGAAGCGGTGTTTGCGCGGAAGGGGTGCGTCGCCTGCCACGTCGTGAAAGGCAACCCTGCGGCGAAAGGGCAACTGGGTCCAGAACTCTCGAAACTGTACAAGCGTAAACCCCCGGTCGACCCGGCCTCGCTATCGGCATACATCCTGCATCCGCGGGCAGAGAATCCGCTCGATCCGATGCCAGACATGGGGGTCACACCCGAAGAGTCGCGCACCCTGGTCGAGTATCTCCTCTCGCCACGCCCGAAGCGCCCACGGGTCAAATCCACTCCTGCGCCGGCGCCCTGAATGGATCCGTCACGATGTGGTTAAATGGATGCTCGATACCCGGTCGAGTCAATGCCCTGTCTCTCCGGGGCAACCAGGTCATCTAGCAGGAGGTTCGAAAAAACATGGCGACCCCCACCGGCACGAACTCCCACGGGCCATCCGAGGCCCAGGCGGCTGAACAGGCAGACATGACGCGTCGCGCCTTCCTCGCCACCGTCGGCTTCGGCGCCATTGCCGCTGCACTCGGTGGTACCGCCATCGGTGGCATCCGATATCTCTTCCCGAACGTCCTGTATGAACCTTCGAATCGGATGAAAATCGGGGCAGCGACCAAGTTCGGAGAAAACTCCGTCACCTTCATCGCGGACAAGAAGGTCTTCATCCGGCGCGTCCCCGAGGGATTCCAGGCCATTTCGGCCGTCTGCGCCCACCTGGGATGCACCGTCAACTGGTCCGGCAGCCAGTTCATCTGCCCTTGCCACGGCTCCATTTACTCACCGGACGGCGAACGGGTAGCAGGGCCTGCACCGCGTGGCCTCGACCACTTCGCCATTTCGGATGCGAACGACGGCCAGTTGCTGGTTGATCTCGGTCAGGTCACCACCGCGGCCGACTTCCACAAGGCCTGAGCTTCGCTGCTCGCTGCTGAAATCGAGGATTCTCCGTGATCAACGACCTTTCCAACATCGTTTTCGGAAGCCGGCTGTGGAAGTCGGTTTTCCGCCACGGTTGGCCCAGCACGCCCAAGAACATGCAGATGGTCACGTTCACGAACGTGTTCCTGCACCTGCATGCCGTGAAGTCCAAGGTGCGCAGCATGCGCATGACGACGACCTTCTGGCTGGGGACGACCACGACGGTCCTGTTCGCGCTGCTCACGATCACGGGCATCGCGCTGATGTTTTACTACATCCCGTCCACGGCTCAGGCCTACGACAACATGAAAGACCTGGAGTTCGCGGTCAGCTTCGGCATGATCATCCGGAACATGCATCGCTGGTCGGCTCACTTGATGGTGTTGTTCACCTTCCTGCACATGTGCCGGGTCTTTTATGCCGGGTCCTACAAGGCCCCGCGTGAGTTCAACTGGGTGATCGGTGTCATCCTGCTCGTGCTGACTCTGCTGCTGTCCTTCACCGGCTACCTCCTGCCGTGGGATCAGCTGGCCATCTGGGCCATCACGGTGGGTGCGAACATGGCGAAATACGCACCGTTCGTCGGACCCCAGATCAAGTTCGCGCTCCTCGGGGGCAATCTGGTCGGTCAGAACGCCTTGCTGCGCTTCTACGTACTCCATACCATCGTGCTTCCGCTGTCGGTCCTCGTCCTGCTCGCCATTCACTTCTGGCGCATCCGCAAGGACGGTGGAATCGGCGATCCCAACGAGCCCGTGTCGTCCAACCTCCGTTTCGAGTCCTGAGGCATTCACATCATGGCTAACACGACCCAGAATCCCGGCCAGACCGGTGAGCAGAGTGGCCTGTACTCCGTCGTTCGGGGTGTGAAAGGCTACCGCAAGGAGAAGGAAGGCCAGATGCTGGTCTTCACGTGGCCTCACGTCTTCATGCGTGAACTCGTGGTCATCTTGCTCGTCACGGCCCTCATCACGCTCATGGGCCTCGTATTCAACGCGCCTCTCGAGCAGCTGGCCAACCCGGGCATCACGCCGAATCCGGCCAAGGCGCCCTGGTACTTCCTCAACCTGCAGGAGATGCTGCACTATTTCCCGCCCAACTGGGCAGGCGTGTTCATCCCTGGCCTCATCATCGTCGGTCTGATGGCGATTCCCTACATCGATCGCAATCCGTCGATGAACATTCTCGATCGGCCATTCTCGGTCGGTCTCTTCAATTTCTTTGTCTCGCTGGTTGCCGTGCTCACCTACATCGGGGTCTTCTTCCGCGGACCCGGATGGGAGTGGGCCTGGCCCTGGAAGGACGGGATCTTCACCGTCTTCTAGACGGCCAGGACCTCCCATTAGTAAGGATCGCAGTCGCACATGAACAACAAGAAGCTGGACCTCGACGTCCTGGCATGGTTCGCGGTGCTCGCGGTCGTGCTGGTCACCCTGTTCGCAGTGGCCACATGGCAGGACGGTAACCGCGAGTGGATGCAGACCCAGCGTGCTCATATCGAGTACCTCGAGGGTCTCTACGAGAAGCAACGCCTCGTCGCCGAGGCCGAGGGCAAACCGGCACCCGCGAAGCCCATGATGGATGCCGTTTCCATCAAGCAGTTGATGCTCACCGACCTCAACCGGACGGACCGCTGCATCACCTGTCACGTCGGAATCGATGACGCTCGGTACGCAGATGCTCCGGCCCCCTTCACGGCACACCCTGAAGCAGAGCTCTACACGGTCAAGCACCCCGTCGAAAAGGTGGGTTGTACGAGCTGCCACCAGGGCCAGGGTCTCGCGACCACGACCGAGGCAGCTCACGGCTTCGTGCACAAGTGGGATTACCCGATGCTGGGCGATCGCAAGAACCTGACGCGCTATGTTCAGGCGTCCTGCGCCCAGTGCCACCAAGATCCGACCAAGTGGGTCGCACTGGGGGCCCCCAAGCTGTTCCGCGGTCGCCAGATCGTCCAGGAAAAGAACTGCGCCAGCTGCCACAAGTTCGGCGACGAGGGTGGCAACATCGGTCCTGAACTGACCTACGAAGGCGACAAGGTACCCGAGCAGTTCAACTTCGAGCACCTCAAGAAGAGTGCACTCGAGGGTGTGTTCGGTCCTGAGGTCCAGGAAGAAGCCAAGCGCGGTCACCTGCATCACGATGTCGAATTGTGGCACCGCCTGCATTTCACCAATCCGCAGGCCGTTTCTTCCGGTTCGATCATGCCGGCTTTCGGCTTCAGCGACAGTGACCTCGAAGCGCTCATCACGTACGTCTT
>JBEIFE010000180.1:0-4747 GCA_040382575.1 Candidatus Sericytochromatia bacterium | reverse complement strand
GGTCACGTCCGCGAGGTGGCCGTCATGGTCTACCGCGAGCGGCGCGGCGATGCGGTGCACCGTCGCCGTTTCCTCGACCAGTTCCTCGGCCGGAGTGCCGAAGATGCCCTCATGGTCAACCGGGACATCGTTCACCTCACGGGCGCGACCGTCTCGTCGTGGTCGATCGCCGCGGGCGTCAAGAAGGCGACCGTGCTCTTCGATGAGCTCATCCGTCCCCGCCTGGAGGTGCACCCGTGACCCCCATCCTTCTCCGTCTGCATCGCTGGCTCGGTCTCGTCACGGGCGTCCTCGTCCTGGTCGCGGCCCTGACGGCCCTCGGCCTCAACCATCGCGACCAGCTTCACCGCCTGGTGCGCCCACCGGTCCAGGCACGGGATCCGCTGAGGCAGGCCATGCGCGCGCTGGCCGTCGATCCGGCGGACGCCAGGCGGATGCTCCTCGGCACCGCGGACGGCCTGTACCGATCAGGAGACGGTGGCACGACCTGGGAAGAGGTCGTCATGGCCGTTCCTGCCGAGGGCGTGGTGGCGATCGCCTTCGATCCGGCCGTTCCCGGGCGGGTGTACGTGGCTCTCGAGGCGATCGGGGTGTTCCGCTCCGACGACCACGGCGATATCTGGGAAGAGGTGGGCCTGCCGTTCCAGCCGCCCGAGGGCACCCACCTGCGGGCGCTTTCACTCGGGGCGGGTGGGGACGTGCTACTTGCGACGACGGCTGGTCTGATGCGTCTGCCCGCGGCCGTGGCGCGTTCCCCCCTGCCACCGGAATCCGGCTCCTGGACCACGATCGGCCATGCGATCCAGGAACAATCCACCGGGGGACGAACGCTCGATGGCTGGCTCTACGAACTGCATGACGGCCGCATCTGGGGCACCTGGGGCGTTCCGCTCACGGACGCCGTGGCCCTGGCCCTGATCGCTCTGGTGGTGACGGGCTACGTGCTCTACGGCGTGCGATCCTGGCGTGGCCGACGGGCGGCCGCGCGCCGGACCGTGGCTTCCGTGACGCTCCATCCCGAGGTCACCCGCGCGTGAGTCCAGGGGGTCCGGCTCGCCTACTCCTGGGCCTCGTGGCGGCCGCATGCTGGATCCCCCCGGGCCCGTTGCCCGGGGGCGGCGCCGCGTCGGCCCGGGTACAGGTCGAGTCGACATGGGCGACTCAGATGCGGCCCGCCATGGGGACGCTCTGGACCATCGAGGTGCATGCCCCGGAACCTGGCCGCGCGCTCGACGCCGCCTTCGCCGAGGTCCGCCGCCTCGATGCGCTCATGAGCACCTACCGGGCCGACAGCGAGTGGTCGCGCATCAACCGCGAGGCCGGACAGCGCTGGACTCCCGTGAGCGTGGAGACCCGGACCCTGCTCGAGCGAGCCTTCCACGTGGCGCGGGCGAGCGGGGGCGCTTTCGACCCGACGGTCGGGGCGCTCGTCTCGGCCTGGGGATTCAAGCACGGTGACCACCGGATTCCAGACGAGGCCACGCTCGCCGCCGCCCGGACCCGTGTCGGCTGGCAGGCCGTCGAGCTCGATCCCGGTCAAGGTATCCGGTTCACGAAACCCGGGTTACAGCTCGATCCTGGAGCCTTCGCGAAGGGCTATGCTGTGGACCGTGCCCTCGAGGTTTTGCGGCGCATGGGGGCAGATGCCGCCCGCGTCGATGCCGGCGGGAACCAGGGGGTGATCGGCCGCTCGCCCACCGGGGGACCGTGGCCATTCGGGGTCCGGCATCCCCGGCAGGAGGGTGAGATCCTGGGCGTGGTGCCGCTCGAAAGCGGAGGTATCTCGACCTCGGGAGATTACGAACGGGGTTTCTGGCGGGACGGGGTGCGCTACGGCCACATCGTCGATCCGCGCTCGGGACGCCCCGTGCGGGACGTGCTGGCCGTGACGGTGGTGGCTCCGGATGCCGAGACGGCGGATGCGCTTTCGACGGCCCTGTTCGTGCTGGGCTTCGAAAAGGGTGAGCGGATGCTGGAAGGCTTTCCAGGGTGCCATGCCCTGTTCGTGAAGGCGGGCCAGGGGCCCGGAACGTTCACATGGACGGCGAGCCGGGGGTTCAGATGGATGTCTGACTCACGTTCACGCGCATCCTGACTGAGCCCACGACATGCGCTCAGGTCGTGAGCTCGACCAGCCGGGCCGAGGCCTCCCAGACGCGTCCGGCGAGTTCCCGGTCGAGGGCCGACGGATGCGGACGTTTCTCGCCCCCGGGCGTCAGGTACAGGCCCGTCCGGTTGCCCAGGGCCTCCGAGGTGGCGGCCGCGAGCGAGGTCTGAGCCCCCGCTTCCGGGCTCGTCATGAAGACGCCCAGGAGCTTGCTCATCCACGCCATGGCTCCGCCCAGGGAATCGCCGATCGCCGTACGGACCACGCCGGGATGCACGGCATGGACGGTGACACCCCGGTCCGAGAGGCGTCGGGCCAACTCGAGCGTCGTGATCGTCTGCAGCAGCTTGGTGTTCGCGTAGGCTCCGAAGGCCGAGTAACCGCGGGTGGCCTGGAGGTCGTCGAGCCGGACCTGGCCGGCCCGATGCGCATCCGAGACCACCGAGACGATGCGGCCCCGGCCACTCTCGGCCACGCGATCGGCCAGCATGTTCGCGAGCAGGAAGGGGGAGAGGTGGTTGATGCTCAGGCTCATCTCGTGGCCCTGGGGGGTCAGGCGCCGTTCCGGCACGATGGCACCCGCATTGAGCACCAGTACGTGGATCTCGGGGTGACGCGCCAGGATCTGCTCCGATAGGGTCTGGACCTGACCCAGGTCCGAGAGCTCGGCGAGTTCCAGATCGAGGGTTGCGCCGGTGTCCTGCCGGATGCGCTCGCGCGCTTCCTCACCCTTGCGCGGGTCGCGGCAGACCATCACGACATGCGCGCCGAGCCGGGCGAGCCCCCGGGCGGTCTCGAAGCCTATCCCGCCGTTCGCTCCCGTCACGATCGCCGTGCGCCCTGTCATCGTCCGGTCCATGGTTACTCTCCCGTCAGGTGGCTCGCGGCATCGGCCACGATGCGCGCCGAGGCGCCCGGTATGCCCATCCGGGCTTGCCCGTTCCTTCGGATGCTTTCCCTGCGCTCTGCATCCGTGAGCATGGCCCACAGTTCCCGGGCCACGTTCCCGGGGCCGGGTTCGACCATCGAGACCGACGCGCCCAGCAGGCGGGTCTGGGCCTCGGCGAAATGGGCGTTGAACTGCGGGCCGTTGCCCGCGTAGGTCACGACGGGCAATCCCAGGCCGACGCACTGCTCGTTGGCCGTGCCAGCGAGGCCTACCACGCCCTCGACGAGGTGGATCCAGGCGCTGAAAGAACCTCGGCACAGCTGCACCGTCAGGCCCTCGGGGCCTTCGAGGGTGTCCTGTTCGGCCTCGTAGCGCCAGCCCGCGGGGCCGGCCACCCTGGCCATGCGCGCGACGTCGAGAGTCGGGGCGATCGCCGCGAAGAACGCGACGTGCACTCCGTCCGGGGCGGTCCGGACGATCGCCTCGCAGCAGGCCAGCAGCCCCGGGAAGTTGTCGTAGGCCTCGTCCCGGCTCCCCGGCAGGAAGCCGATCCGTCGCCGACCCTCCGGCACGGGCCAGGGTACGGTCACGGGGGCCTCCAGGTCGTCCATCATGGGGTTGCCGAGATCCCGGGCCCGGTACCCGCGGTCGAGGAGGTTCCGGGCGGTCTGTCCGTCCCGCGGGTAGATGGCCCGGCAGCGCGGATGGCGGATGAACCAGCGCTCGAGCAGCCCGTATGAACCGAAGCTCCCGCCCAGGTAGTGGTCGCTCTTCGCGCATCCGACGAACACGTAGGGGGCGCGTGTCAGCCAGGCGAAGAACAGGGGTACGACGTCCCCCACCGCGACGACGAGGTGCACGTCGCCGCGCAGGCGCCGCATCTCGGCGATCTGCCGCAGCGTGAGCCCCAGCAGGCCCTCGCGGAGGTCGTGCCACAGAGCCCTGAAGCTGCGCAGGATGAAGCCGCCCGACGGCATGCGCAAGGTCGGCGCCACGACGGGCAGACCGACCTCCCGGAGGGCATGGCCATCCCCCACGATCGGAAAGGCCACGCACGTCGTGTCAGGAACGTTCCAGCGCCGCGCTATCGTGGCGGCGATGCGGTCCTCGCCGTGTCCGTTGCTCACGAATACCACCCGTCGCGGGCGGGAGAGGGGCACGGGTTCGGTCGGCGGGGTCTCGGGTTCGGGGCTGGTCAGCATGGCGCGGGCAGATTCCACCGGGGATGTGCGACGTCCCCAGCATGACGGGTGCGTTCCATGGGGGCAAGGGAGTGCACGGCCCCGATGCCGGCTCGTTATTTACGCCGTGCTGGGGCTCGCCATCCTCGCGGCGTTCCTCGGAGTTCTGTTGCAACTGGGGTTGCTGGCCGGCTTGCTCGCGATGCTGGTCCGCTACACCGCAGTCGCCACCGGGGTGGGGCGTGGCCTCGCTCTGTTTCCGGTCTCTGATCGAGGAACACGAGCAGCACATCCTCTCCAGGGGAGGGATCGAGGGCCCGATGTTGCTGGGCGATCTTGCCAGGAAGGCCGCGTCGCCACTGCCGGGGAGGATGGGTGCACGGTGGCGGCAGGCCTTCCCTGGGCCCGACGGGCCATCGCGTACGACCCGGAAAATCCCGAGACTCACGAGGTGCTCGGCCTACTGCATCTTTGGCTCGACCAGCGAGAGGAAGCCACCTGCGCGTTCAAGCAGGCCCTGGAGTGCCTTCGTGGGATCGATGACTCGGAGCCGGACATGATCGAACGGGC
>JBEIFE010000179.1:0-4754 GCA_040382575.1 Candidatus Sericytochromatia bacterium | reverse complement strand
GTCCGGGGGGAGACGCGTGAGCCGGGTTGCGCCGGTCCCGTCCCTCCCCATCACGTACAGATCCGTGGCTCCCCCCAGGTTCGAGACGCAGGCCAGTTGTTCATCATTGGGTGAAAAGCTCGGTTCGGAGGCATTCTTGAGACCAGTCGACGGTCGTGGGGCCTCGCCGCTTGCACCGGCGATCCAGATCTGCCAGGGCCGGGGTGCGCTCTGGCGCGACCAGACGAGCGCTTCCCCGTCGAAGGAATATCGCGCGTGTTCGTTCCGCCCACCGGAGGCCACCACGCGCGTCCGACCCGTCGGGATGTCCAGTTCGCGGATACTCGGAACGAGGCCCATGCCCGCCTGGAAAGAGGGGAGCGCGAAGACCATCGTGCGTCCGATGGGATTCCATGACAGATCTGAACTGGCTCCCGGCAGGTCGGCCACGAATTGTCTTCCCTCGCGCTTCAGATGAGCCATCCAGACCTGACACACACCGGTCTGACGATGGATGTAGGCATAGCGGTCGGTTCCTGCAAGCGTCGTCAGATCGGACTGTCGTCCCTCGAGGTCCCCGGTCAGACATCGTTCGGACAGGCCATCCGCCTCGGTCATCCAGATGCGATCGCCTCGCTCGAAGAGGATGGCCTGCATCGGAACGGGACGGTCCACCCGAGAGAGCGTCAGGCGGATGGGGCGGGGATCACCGGCCTCCAGTCGGAAAGTACCCTTCCGTTCCTGGTAGCCCGGTGCCCAGACCTTCACCGACACGGTGCCTTCTGCTCCCGCCAGGCGAAATCGACCTTCCTCCAGGTCGAAGGAGTATTCCGGCGGACCCTCTACCTTCATCCGCGCATCCTTGAGCGGATGTCGATCGCGTCGATCCACGACCTCTCCTGCCAGCGAGGCAGCGGGTTCCAGATTCCAGGCCGCGCAGCCGGCCATGACCAGGAGCCAACCTCCTGCGAGGGCAGGATATCCCGCGTGGTGTGTCAGGTTCACGGCTCGACTCCCACGGGTGGCGCGATCAGCGCGTCCTCGGTGACGGGGATGAGGGGCAACAATCCGCGGGCACTGACGCCGGCGGGAACGCTTCGCGCCCACGTGAAGACGCCACGGCGGACATCGAGAAGGCCCAGTTTTCTTGCCTGGCGTCCCAGGACGGCCAGTTGACCGTCCTCGCTCCAGGCGAGGTGGGACACCGACCAGGGAAGCGGGACCTGGGTCATGGTCTGGAGACTGCCAGGGTCGATCGCCAGGAGTCGACCGGTCCCGTCGACCCTCTGCGTCCCGATCCACAGGCGCCGTCCATCGCGGCTGGCCACCATCGTGACGGGGGTCTCGGGCAGGGCGAGCTGGACGGGCCCCCGGGGATGCCCCGCTCTCGCGTCCACGGATTCGACCGTCACCTGGCCGTGCTCGAGCACGAACCAGGATCGTTCCAGATAGAACCGGGTGCCAGGGGGGCCCACCACCGGGAGATAGTCTGCTGCGTATTGCCCCAGTTCCACGGTCAGGGTCTTCGGATCGAGGATGGCGATCGCCAGATCCCCATCGGCCAGGTACCACCGGGTTCCCGCCCTGACGAATCGGGCCCGACGACCGAGTTCTGGAGCGCGGTATTCGGCCTTCAGGCTGAAGCGTCCTGCCGCGAAGCGATCGACATCCACGAGACCCAGCCAGTTTTTCCCGGGAACGTGCAGCACCAGGACCGGATGCTCCGGTAGTCTGAGCGCTGCCGTCACGATTCCCGGTACCGGAAGCAGCCCCAGGTCGTCGTGGCGGTCGGGAGAAATCGTGACGGCGCCTCGATCCGTCATCACCAGAATCTCGGCTCCCGTGGCCAGGGGGTCGTCCACTCGCCTGTCTCCCATCGGCAGCCCGGAAGCAGGCCCCACGGGGCTTGACAGTGCGATCAGTATGCCAAAAGCCATGCTCCACGGTCCCCTCGCGACGAGGCGCGGGGAAATCCGGAGCGAGAGAGGGATGACACGGTCGACCATGCGGCGCAGTGTAGCGGTCTCGCACCTGTTTGACAATTCTTGGCGAGAAGCCTAACTTCGGAATACCCCTTTCAATATAGGCGCGGAGATCACCCCTGCATCCCCAGGCACAGACACACTTCGAAAATGGCCTGGCGCACGTCGCGGCCCGGGAACTCGAGGAGGCCCGCGATGCCTTCTTGAAGGCCCTCGCGAACGACAATCGCCACCTGGAGGCCCGGCGGGCGCTCGCCCACGTGCTGGTCGTCGTCGAAGAGTTCCAGCTGGCACGCGAGCACGCCGAGAAGGCTCTGCTCCAGCGTCCCGTGGACCGTGAGATGCTGTTGCTCCTCGGGGCGTGTCTGATGCGTCTAGAGCTGCCGATGGATGCCGTCTCGGCCTATCAGCGTGCCATGGCCGTGGACCCCCGGAATTCCGAAGCCCTTCGTGCCCTCGCGGACCTCTACCGGGAGCTCGACAGCATCGATGCCGAACTGGACGTCCTCGAACGTCTGGCTGCCCTGGATCCGAGGGATCTGGACATCCGACTGCGTATCGCGGAGCGTCTGTGGGAGGTGAAGCGTCACGATCAGGCCCTCCCCTTCCTCCGCGAACTGTTCTCCCTGGAACCGCACCGGGTCGATGTCGCCCTCCGTCTGGCCTCCCTGGAGGATCAGCTTGATCGTCCCGAGGAAGCCTGGCGAGTCCTGCAGATCCTGGGTGGGCGTGCTCCCCATGCACCCGGCCTCAGGGAGGCCTCCGTCGATCTGTCTCGCCGCCGCGGTCTGGCTGCGGAGGCGGCCGGTCAGGTCCCGTACGCGTCCCTCTGGTTCGAGCGCCTGCTCTCCGTTGCTCCGGATGACGAGGTCGCGCTGGACCAACTGACGACTCTCTATCCCTCGCAGAGTCGGATGGCTGATCTGGTCCGCCTCTTGCAGGCTTTCGCGGCCAGGCATCCGGACGATGTCGAGGCCATCGCTCGTCTGGCCGGAGCCATGGTTGTATCGGGCCGGATTCCGGATGCCGTGCGAATCTATGCGAAGGTCGTCGAACTGCGGCCCGGGGACGAAGGTGTCCGGAAGCGGGCCGTGGATCTCGCGCTGCAGCACGAACTCACGTCCGAGGCACGGCATCTCATGGTCATCGGCCGGGATGTCCGGGCACTCCCCCCTGCCGATCGCCTGGCCTATGCCTCGGTGAAAGCCCGAGATGGCCATGCCGAAGAGGCGTGGTCCCTGATCGAGAGTCTCTTCACGGATGGACAGTTCGGTGAAGAGGCCCGCCAAATGGGCCTGGGCCTGGCAGTGGAACAGGCTCGTGATCTCGATTCCGCTCCCGTGTCCGCGCTGGTCTGGTGGGAACGGGCGCTCCAGGGTGACCCGCTGAACGAGGGCCACGCGCGCGCCGCTGCCATCCTTTACCGGCAGATCAAGCGCGGCGCCGATGCCGTCCGCGTGCTCAGGCGGCTCCCCGACCGTTACAAGAAGCCGGAGATCCTCCGGGAATATGCAGCAGCCTGCGATGCGGCCAATCTTTACGAGGAGGGCCATGAGGCCTACACGGCCCTCGCAGCGCGGGAAGGTCGCAAGCCCGAGTCGCTGGTCCACCTGTGTGAACTATCGATGGGCGCCGGCAAGCTCCAGCGAGCCTGGGACGAATGTGAGGCACTCGAGCGCCTCTATGCCGGTTTTTCCAAGCTCCGTCCCCTTCAAGCCCGCGTGACGGCGGCGATCGCGCGCGATTTCGAGCGACAGGAAAACCACCGTGAGGCCGTCACGTGGTGGCAGAAGCATCTGGTCTATCGCCCCGATAGCGTGCACCGCAAGGATCTCGCGGTGGCCCAGATCGCGGTCGGGGATGTCGATGGAGCGGTACTGTCCTACCGGGCCTGGTTTCGTCGGCATAGCACGGACATCGAGGTGGCGCTATGGCTGGGGAAGAACGACCTCGGTGAGGGGCTTTTCAGCGAGGCCAGAGAGTACTTCGAAGCCGTCCTGGAACTCCGTCCGAACAACATGGAAGCGCTGCACGGTCTGGCCCAGGCCGCTGCCGGTGAGGGGAATGATGAC
This sequence comes from Candidatus Sericytochromatia bacterium, assembly GCA_040382575.1. GTDB lineage: Bacteria > Cyanobacteriota > Sericytochromatia > S15B-MN24 > UBA4093 > JAYKJE01. The sequence continues at coordinate 721 of JBEIFE010000179.1, read as the reverse complement.
GAGGCCCTGCGGCTCTTCGGCCGTATCCTGGCGCTCGAAAAGGACCACATCCCGGCGGCTCTGGCGCTCGCCGAGCAGGCCATAGAGCAGGGCGAGGACATCCGGGCGGTGGAGCTCCTCAAGCGGGTGCTCTCTCAGAATCCCCGGCATCCAGAAGCGCGTGACCTCGCCGTGGAAGCGCTGCGCCGTCAGGCCCAGCGCAGCCGGGGCATCAAGGCCGAGCGCCTCTGGGGCGAGTTGCTGGACATCGAACCGGACGACCCCGAGGCTCTTCGCGCCGTGGCCCATCGAAAGTCCCAGTCTCCCCAGGCCGAGCCCTCCGTCGTGGCGCTGGCCTACCAGGAGGTGCTGGACGTCGAACCGTTCGATCCGGAAGCCCGTCTGATGAAGGCTCGTGCCTGCCTCGAGGCGGGTAATCTCGAGGAAGCCGAGAACCTCCTCACCGGGGAGTCGCTGGGGGCTTCGGCCATCGGCGCGTTGCACCTCGCCCGGATCGCCGAGGCACGGGAACAGCCCGACTTGGCCCGCGAGCGTCTCATGCTCGCCCTGCAACTCGATCCTGACCTCCATGAGGCCCGGATGGCCCTCGCCTGCTTGCTGGGGCGCCAGCACGGTGAACTCGAGGCCTAGGAACATGTCCGGATGCTGCCGTCCGATCATCCCGTCAGTCCGGTCGAGCAGGACGTCATCCAGCGGGTCGCTCGCGTGGTCCTTCCTGATC
>JBEIFE010000178.1:0-4787 GCA_040382575.1 Candidatus Sericytochromatia bacterium | reverse complement strand
CGCACCCCTCTCGGGGCGCTGAACTCGCCAAGAATATTCTTCAAGCGAGCTCGCTACAAGCTACTGGCATTTCAAGCTATCCAGTTGTCAAGGTCCGGTCGCGACGTGTATTCGTCCAACGACGTTTTCCCAGTATCTCACCTCATCTCACAACTGTCAAACCCTTATCTTTTCTCCGTCTTCACCGGGGCTTGACGAGCTCGGGCTTGATTGTTACGTCATGTAAAGTTGTTCACAAAAGTACACAATGGAGACCGCATGACGTGCCCTGCTTCCCGCCTCGTCTGGATCGATGAACGTGAACTTGCCCCCCGCGTGCGGTTGCGCATCGGAGAGCGCCCGGGTGGACACGCTGGCGAGAAGCGCATGGCTTGGTTGACCGTGGCTGATCCCGGGGACCTCACGCGTCTGGAGCGTGCCAGGGTCCTCGCGACAGCGGCCACCTTCGAGGCAGATCCCGACCACATCCTGTGGCTGGATCTGACCGTGTCGTCGCCCCGCGGGTCTACCCGTCCCATCCGCCGTGTCGTCCCGGGTGCCTTGCCATTCCTGGCCGCCTGCATGGCACGCGCAAGTGGGGCCTGAGGCGCGATTCAGTCCGGAATCTCGATGTCGTCCGGGGGGGGTGGGATCACCGTCGGCTCCAGGGCGGGTGCCACGGAGCGGGGAGTATTTGCAGGTTTTGCCGGAATAGCTTTCGGGCTGGTAGCCGGATGTGGGGCTCGCACGGCCTTCGGGCGGACCCGGAGTTTCGGCCGGGGTCGCCGGGTGAGGGGAGCCTGGCGCAAGGCTGCTGGCATGGGTGGTGAAGCTTCCGCCCGAGGGGCGCCGATGGTTCCCGTGGTTGGCGGCAAGACGATTGATCGGGTGGCCCCAGGGGCCGGGAGCGCGCCGGAAGAGGCCGTGACCTGGCCGTCACCGGAAGCGATCTGGCTTCCCGTGGCGATCGTCAGGGACTCCGTCGCTGCGAGATCACCGCTTGCCGTCAACGAATCGGTGGCCATGGCCAGACTGTTCGATGCGGGCAGGCTCGAAGAGGCCACTGTTGCATCGGCGACATGGCCCGGGGTGCCAGGTGTGGAGTCGGATGAGGGGGGGATCTCGATGGGGGGCAGTCGTCGCTCGGCGACTGACAGCGTGACGACTCCCGTCACGAGCACGGCCCCGATGATCCAGGGGAGGATCCACCACGCGACCTGCATCTGGGGTTTCTCGGGCTCCGGGGGAGGCACGGCGTGCAGGGCCCAGTATGCTGCGGCGAGCATCTCACCATCGAGGCCGACAGCCAGCGCCAGTTTCCGGATGAAGATCTTGACGTAGACGGGCTCCGGAAGCGCCGATTCATTGCCGCTCTCGATGGCCTGAAGATGTGCCAGCTTGATCCGCAAATCGGCCGCCAGCGACTCGAGGCTCAGCCCCCGTTCCTCCCGGGCCAGTTTCAGTTCGGCGCCAAGTTCGCGTAACGAGGTCATCGCTCGAGACTCCCCGTGATCGGGAGGCCGCAGGCCTCTCGCAATCGCTCCAGTTCGCTGCCCTCGATCGGGCGTATATGTCCCCTTTCGAGATCACCGAGTTCCACGGGGCCCACCGCGATCCGTTCAAGGCGTTCGACGGGGTGTCCCACCGCCTCCAGCATGCGCCTCACCATCCGGTTCCGTCCCTCGTGAACCGTGATGAAGACCTCTGTCGAGGTCGGCCCGGTCTTTCCGATGCGTGCTTCCACCGCGCGCGCCGGCCCGTCATCGAGGGTGATTCCGCGCATGAGACGTTCGGCCTGCTGCCGCGAGAATGCTCCGCGCACACGGGCTCGATACCGCTTGGGAAGCCCGTGGCGCGGATGGGTGATCGCCATCGTCAATTCGCCGTCATTCGTGACGAGGAGGAGTCCGGTGGTGTCGATATCCAGGCGTCCGACGGGATGGAGGCCCGGTACAGCCGGGATCAGGGTCGCGACGGTTTGACGACCCATGGGATCGTCCATGGTCGTCAGGACCCCGGGGGGTTTGTTGAGCGCGATCACCACCGGCTCCGAGGGCGGGGGGAGCAGAGCGCCGTCCACCTCGATCCGGTCCACCAGCGGGTCGGCCTTCGCCCCCAGTTCGGTGATGACGATACCGTTGACGCGAACTCGACCGTCCACGATGAGACGTTCGGCTTTGCGACGCGAGGCAATCCCCGCGCTAGCCAGGATACTTTGAAGCCGTCTGGGGCTGGACATGGAGTTTCATGGCCTCGCGTACAGTGTCGATGGTGTGGCGTGCCTCGGCGCGGGCTTTGCGCTGCCCCTCGATGAGGATGGAGGTGAGCGCATCCGGGTCACGCTCCAGTTCCGAGCGGCGACTGCGGATCGGTTCGAGCGTGGTCTCGAGGGCGGCAGCGAGATTTTGCTTGCACGCCACGCATCCCAGTGTTCCCTTGCGGCATCCTTCGGCCACTTCCTCGGTCTGTTCGGGAGCCAGGGCATGGTAATACGCATAGACCGTGCAGACCTCGGGGGTACCCGGGTCGGTCCTGCGCTGGCGTGCGGGATCGGTCACCATGGACATCACCCGGGTCTTCGTGCTTGCTGCATCGTCGGAGAGCTTGATGTCGTTTCCATAGCTCTTGCTCATCTTGCGGCCATCGGTACCCGGCAACGAGGCCGAAGGGGTCAGGAGTCCCTGCGGTTCCTTGAAAACCTCACCAAACATGTGGTTGAAGCGCCGAGCGAGATCTCGACTGAGTTCGAGGTGAGGCAACTGATCCTTGCCGACGGGGACCGCCTCTCCCCGGAATAGCAGGATGTCGGCCGTCTGGAGCACGGGATAGGAGAGCAGCCCCATCGAGAGCTGGTCATCGGCGATCGCCAGCTCCTGGGCCTGCTCCTTGACCGTCGGGTTGCGCTGGAGCCAGCCGACTGGCGTGAGCATCCCCAGTAGCAGGTAGAGCTCAGCGATTTCCGGAATGGTCGACTGCACGTAGCACACGGCGCGATCCGGGTCGATCCCGCAGGACAGCCAATCCAGTAGCACGTCTCGTACGTGCTGGCGAAGCAACCCCTGGCGATCGGCTCCGGTCGTGAGTGCGTGCCAGTCGGCAATCATGAAGTAGCACTCGTGAGATTGCTGGAGCGAGACCCAGTTTTTGAGCACACCCAGCCAGTGACCCAGGTGCAGGGGGCCAGTGGGTCGCATCCCGCTCATGACGCGGCGTGGCATCGAAAGGTGTCCTCCTGGGCATGCGGGTCTTGGGAGCGGGCGGGCGCCATCTTACCACGTTCTGATGGGCCTCTCGTCGTGCTTCCTGGCGCGGCGCGGTACCATGAAGAACGGGTCACGCGTCAAAGGTAGAAGGGCGATATCGGGAGGATGCGGTCAATTCAATGGTGGATGGCAGGAGTTCCCCTCGCGCTGGCAGGGCTCTCCGGATGTTCTGGCCCCTTCCTGGGCATCATGACCGGCGACGAGCGCGCCCAGATGGTCCTGGCAAGGGGCATCAAGAACACGCTCGTACCCTCGAGTAACCGCGCTCTCGGTATCTGTCTGCGAGAGACGGCCCGGATCGTGACTGCAGGATTGCCCTCGCGATACGGTCTCGAGTTGCGAAATTATCTCGCTTCCGTGGGGGGGCTTCCCGCCGTTTCCCCCGGTGGCCCCCTGCAGATGGTCACCAGCCCCGTGACGGGCGAACTCGGAAGTCTTGCCAGCCAGAACGGGCTCTGGAAGATCGATTTCGAGGTCAAGAATCCCTCGCAGGAAACGGCCTCGTATGCGGCCGTGGCTAGCCGGACTCCTTTCGGTGCCACCGGACGTCTCGATGTTCTCCTGAGCGGCAGCAACTGGGGCCCCGCGGGGGGCGCACCGCCTTATCTCAATCGGGGCTTTGCTCCTCAGGTACCCGCCACCATGCAGGTCAGTGCCCAGTTGGCCTCGTTGCCACAGGTGAGCGGCCAGGCCAGTGTCGAGCTCCGGTTGGGCGGTTTTCAGTCCGGGAATGACCAACCGATCCCCCAGCAGGTGGGGGTTTCGATGTCCCTTCCCGGGCTGACGGGTCAGTACACCGGGTCTTATTCTTCAGACCTGTCTGCCATCCGTCTGGCGGGAACCACGACCTTTCGCCTCGATCGGGGATCCGAGGAATTTGCCACCCTCTTCACCTCCGAGCGAGGGGGCAGCAAGTGGAAGGTGGAACTCACCAGTGCCCGACTCAAGCTCAAGGTCGACCTTCAGGGTGAGCAAGGAAAACTTTCGGGGGGCGCGAAAGCCATGGAATGGCGATTCATGGACTACGCCACGCTGGTTCAGGAACCGGGAAAGCCGCTATCCGTGCGTTATGCCGATGGCACCCAGGAGATCGTCTCGCTGGATTTTCCCGCCAATTGACCACCGGAAATCACGGGGTCACGGTCACCCACAGGGGCGGTGAAGCGTGGGTGCCTCCGCCTGGTTCCGTGGCGATCGCCTGTAACTTGTATCGTCCGGGGGCAAACGTACTCGTATCCCACTCGAACTGATAGGGCGGGTGGTTGGCCATCCCGATCCAGGAGCCGTTCACCTGCAACTCTACGTTCAACGCTGTGGTGTTGCCCGTGAGGAAGACGCGTATCGGGAACATGCCTCGCACCTTCTGTCCTCGGCGCAGGCCCTCGAACCCGAGCCGGATGCTCCCGGTCTGGACGGCAGGTCGTGCATCCGGGAGCGAGGGGCGCTCCCGCTGCACCAGTGCCTCGAGCGCGGCCCGTGTCTCATCCTCGGAGATGCGGACGGGCTCGGTCTGCCCGTCTCCCGCGCCCGCGACATCCAGCCCGG
>JBEIFE010000177.1:0-4800 GCA_040382575.1 Candidatus Sericytochromatia bacterium | reverse complement strand
CGCTCGATGGTCCCCGCGATCCACGACGAAAAGCCAGCCGAAGCGCCGCTGGTCGTTGAACCACAGCGATTTACCATCGTCGAGGGGCCAGCAGATGCACAGGTGGCGAAAGGAGTCTGGCATCCGTTCCTGGACGGCGAGTTGCCCCGTCATCCCGAGATGGATGACGAGTTCCAGGTCACCGAGATCGGCCAGGAGATACTTGCCTCGCCGAGCGAGACCTTGCACCGTTCGTCCCGTCGCTCGCTCGAGATCGCGATGGTGGCGATCGATCCGTGCGCGAGCAGGCTCCAGCAGGCACCGTCCCGTGAGCAGGGGGGCCAGGTCGAGGCGGATGGTCTCGACCTCGGGTAACTCGGGCAAGGTCACCTCCCTGGGGTGAAACGCGGTGTATGCTTTCGAATACAGGAGGATGCCGCATGGAAGCCGACATAGCCACGCTACTGGAAACGCTTTTCGACCAGATGATCACGCACCAGCGTGAAAAGGTCATCGAGATCGCCCGGCAACTCGTCCCGCATCTGACACCCGACGACGTGCTGAACCCCCACGATTTTCCCCAGCTCGACGCCGATGCGCAATACAATTACGAGGATGGTATCCTGACCGGCTACATCTCGGCCCAGATGGCGGTCCGGGCCGAGTTCGCGGGCCTCGATCGCGCCTGACGGCGACGGGTTTCAGTCTTCGAGCAACCGGTTCCGGATGAGCTGATGCACCTTGCCCAGGGGAAGCTCCGCGAGTTCGGACGGGGAAACCCAACGGTGCTCGGCAGTCTCTGGAGCCGGCACCTCCAGCACGCGCCCTTTCCCGATCTCGTACGTCGCCCGGATGTGCGTGAAGGCGTGCTCGAATCGCTGCCAGGGGGCGATCGCCTCGAAGACGCGCGCGAGGCTCGAGGGCTGAACGCGGGTGGTAGGTTTTTCGCCTCCCACCGGTGAAGGTGCGACCGGATCTCCCGTGACTTCTCGCGTGGGAAACTCCCACAGCCCCCCGAGGAGGCCCTCTTCCGGTCGACGGACCACCAGATACCTGGGACCCGGGGCTTCCAGCACGGCCACCTCGAAGGTGGCGAGACGGGGCTTCCGCCGCGGGGAACGCACGGGAAAGCGGTCCACCGCTCCCGCGTGGAATGCCAGGCAATGTATCGCCAGGGGGCACCTCTCGCACCGCGGCCGCTTCGGGGTACAGACCGTGGCGCCGAGCTCCATCAGCGCCTCGTTGAAACGACCCGGTTCCCGGCGCGGCATGACGGCGGAAAGCCTTTCGGCCAGCTGGTCCCGCGTCCGGGGAAGATCTACGGGCTCGTTCGAGGCCCACAGACGCGCCATCACGCGTAGCACGTTGCCGTCGACGGCGGGATGGCAGAGGCCGAATGCCAGCGAGGCGATCGCCCCTGCCGTGTAGGGGCCGATGCCGGGTAAAGCCAGCAAGGATTCGTAGGAGGCGGGCAGTTCGGCGTCATGCCGCTCGATCAGGACCCCGGCACACCGGTGAAGGGCCCGGGCTCGGCTGTAGTAGCCGAGGCCTTCCCAGAGCTTCAGCACATCCTCGAGCGAGGCAGCAGCCAGGGACCGGACATCCGGAAATCTGGCCAGGAAACGCTCGAAGTAGGGAATCACGGTCGCGACCTGCGTCTGCTGCAGCATCGTCTCGGAGATCCAGACCCGGTAGGGGGAACGGACGCTCCGCCAGGGCATCGAACGCGCCCCGGGGTCGAACCACGCGAGCAGGTCTGTGATCCAGGGTTCATGGTTCTCTTGCTGTGCCATGGCCGTAGGGTAGACCAGTCAAAACGCCCTGGCAACGGGCCAGAGCGTTTCACGAGGGCACGACGGTCGAAGAGTCATCCGACGGGAACCGAAAAGTCGAGTCGGTTATCGGATATGAGCGTCTCGGCTTCCTGGTTGACCCGCCGCGTGAACCCGGCATCGGCATGCTTGCCGAGTGCCTGGATCAGAGCGCCCGCATCGCGATTCGATGCGGCCTGAAGAACCGGTTGAAGCTGATTCTGGACTTCCTGGAATCGCTGGGTGGCCGCTTCGGGAAGGATGCCCAGCGTATTTGCGGCCTGGGCCACGCCCCCGATGTCGCCCGTACGAACGGCATCGATCGCCGCTCCCAGCCCCGCGATCTCCTTCGAACCCGTGGCTTGCCCCAGGCCACCGATGGCTGCCGCGACGTCCCCCTGGATGGCCCCGTTGGCCGCCTGGATGGCACCCTGGAACATCGGGCCAGCATCCGGGCCCAGCAGGTCTCCGATACCACCGGGTGCCCCGAGAGCGCCGAGGGCACCGGCGACATCACCCTTTTCGAGCGCACCGATGGTGTTCCCTGCCGTGCCCAGGAACTTGCCGACATCCCCGCCGAAGAAGTCCCCCATGGCCCCGAGGCCTCCCGCGAGCCCTCCCTTCTCGAAGCCATCGACGACGTTCATGCCCGCCTGTCCCATCTTGGCGAATTCACCGATGGGGCCACTGACCGAACCAGCGAGCGAGGTCAGGCCAGAAAGCGCCCCCTTGAGGTCCCCCTTCAAGAGGGCCTGCATGGTATCCGCTGCCGCGAGTGCGACCTTGGCCACGTTGAGGGCCATCGAAAGGACGTTCAAACCGGGAATGAACATGGCGATCATCTGCAAGACCGGCAGCACCGACTTGATGATGTTGACGATCGCATCGAAGAAGCCACCTCCTTTCGGCTTGGGAACCTCGACCTTCTTCTGCTTCGCCTTGGCCGTCGTTCCGCCGTCGACGTTGAGATCGGTGTTACCGTCGACCTGCTGGTTGGTGACGTTGTTCATCACCTCCTGCATCGCCTGGAGACCGGTGAGGAGATCGATCTCGGCCTGGCCTCCTGAATCCACCGAAACATCGGAGCCCGAACCGAGTTTTAGCTGGCTCGTTCCGCCGCGCGTGCGGTCGATCTCATCCCTCTGAGCCGGGGCGACCAGACCGGAGAGGGCCTTGTCGATAACGGGAGCGATGGACGCCGGATCGCTATTCGCTGGTTGCCGGAGTGGACCGGTACCCGAGATGTTCAAGCTCATGTGGACACGCCCCTTTCATCCATGACCAACCACAACTCATGTGCCTCGACTGGCATTAAATATTGTCGAAGTCAGATTAAATCTCCTCTGGACCTCCATCAGGATCGAGTGAAGTACGCAACGGTCGTGTTTGGTACAATGACGCCGTACACGCAGCCCATCGATGAGGAAGGGTCATGCTCAAAAAAGTCCTGATCGCCAACCGCGGCGAGATCGCCGTGCGGGTGATGCGCGCCTGCCGGGAACTCGGTCTTTCGACCGTCGCCGTCCATCCCTCGGACGACCACGATTCCCGCCACGTCCGGGAGGCCGAACAGGCCTTTCAGCTGGAGAACGGTTACCTCGACGTCGAGGGGATCCTGGCCCTGGCCCGCCAGTCGGGTGCCGACGCCATCCATCCGGGTTATGGCTTCCTCTCCGAGAACGCGACGATGGCCCGCAGGACGATCGAGGCCGGCCTGACCTGGGTCGGCCCGAACCCGGACGCCATCGAGCGCATGGGCTCCAAGACCGTGGCCCGTCGGATGGCCGAGGAAGCGGGGGTCCCGGTGGTCCCGGGGCTGCTCGACAGCTTCGAGACCATCGACGGAGCGATCGCCTTCGCCACCGAACATGGCTACCCATGCATCGTGAAGGCCGCCGCGGGCGGTGGCGGCAAGGGCATGCAGGTCGTCCGCAAGGCCGAGGATTTCGAGCCTGCCATCCGCAAGGCCCAGCGCGAGGGCGCAGCCTATTTCGGCAGCGGGGAGGTCTTCGTCGAGCGCTACCTGGACCGGCCGCGTCACGTGGAGATCCAGTTGCTGGCCGATCGCCACGGTCACCTGGTGGCCGTCGGTGAGCGCGACTGCTCGATCCAGCGTCGGCACCAGAAGCTCGTCGAGGAGTGCCCGAGCCCGGCGCTCGACGACGACCTGCGCGCCCGCATGGAAGCCGCGGCGATCGCCCTGGGCCAGGCCGTCGGATATGACAGCGCGGGCACCTGCGAGTTCCTCGTGCAGGACGGACGCTTCTACTTCCTCGAGATGAACACCCGAATCCAGGTGGAACACACGGTCACGGAAGAGGTCTACGGCCTCGACCTCGTGGCCGCGCAACTGCGCGTCGCGGCGGGGGAACGCCTCGAAGCCATCGTCGGCGATCGCCTCGAGGCCCGTGGCTGGGCCATCCAGTGCCGCATCAACGCCGAGGACCCGGCGCGCAACTTCATGCCGGGCCCCGGGCGGATCACGCGCTACCGGCCCCCCTCGGGCCCCGGTGTCCGGATCGACGACGGCATCGAGGAAGGAGGGCGAATCAGCGAGCGCTACGATTCCATGGTCGCCAAGCTCATCACCCGCGGTCGGACGCGGGACGAGGCGATCGCCCGCATGCGTCGCGCGCTCGACGAGTTCCAGGTCGAAGGAGTTCCGACCACCCTGCCGCTGCATCGTGCCATCCTGGCGCACGCGGCCTTCGCGGACGGGGACCTCTCGACCCGCTTCCTGGAAGAGACGCTGCCCCCGGCGAGCCTGCCCTTCGAGCCCTACGTCGCCCCCTCGAGCGAGCCCGTCGAGGAAGCCGGCGAACGGACCTTCGAGGTGCGCGTCAACCGCGAGCGCTTCGCCGTCTCGGTCAAGGAAATCGGCGGCGTCGCGACCTTGACGGGGATGCAGAAGCGCGCGCGCCCGGCCCGGAAGGCTTCCGCACCGGCAGCCAGCGCCGACGACCTGCAGGCCCCCATGCACGCCACCGTGCGCAAGGTCCTCGTCGAGGTG
>JBEIFE010000176.1:0-4812 GCA_040382575.1 Candidatus Sericytochromatia bacterium | reverse complement strand
GCGCTCATCGCACGCGTGAGCGAGGCCAGGAAACGCGGAGAGACCTTCGACGCCCGGGTTCTGGTGGACTCGATCGGCCTGCGCAGCACCTACGGGACGAAGGACCGGACGATCATCGAGCATCTCGCCCGTAATGGAGTACGCGCCGAGATCTACAACAAGGGATTCGTGGATTTTTCGGCCAGGAGCCTGGTCCCCATCACGCACCGCAAGATCTTCGTGGCCGATGGTGAGGTGGCGTTCACGGGGGGCCGAAACATCGGGAACGAGTACCTGCGCCCGACCTTTCTTGGAACGTTCGGAAATCCGGCGACCCACCAGAACAGCTTCCGGGATCTGATGGTCCGGATCGAGGGCGAGGAGGCGGGCAGGCTACAGGACCGCTTTCTCGAAGGATGGTCCAGGACCACCGGAGAGGCCCTTCCGCCTTCAACACCGCGCAAGGCCGCACGTGGTCCGGGGGCCCCCATCCCGATGCAAACCTTCGTGACGGATCCATCTCGAGGACGATACGAGATCCGCGACCTGCACCTCGCGTCCCTCCGGGAAGCACGGAAGGAAATCCTGATCGTCAGCCCTTATCTGGCAGATGACACCATGATCGAGGCGCTGATCCACCTCAAGCGTGAGAAACCGCAGCTGCGGATCAAGGTCCTCATCCCCTCCAGTGGCGAAGGCGGGAAGGACCTGAACTACCAGGCAGGACTGACCTCGGCCAGCCAGCTGCTCGAGGGAGGAATCGAGGTCCGACTCACCCAGGGGGGCGGGCATCGTCACCGGAAACGCAATCCCGTGGCTGCCTTCACCCACATGAAGACCCTCGTGATCGACGACCGCTTCATGACGGTGGGGTCCGCCAACATGGATGCCCGCACCTACCACTCCAACCACGAGGCGATCGTGGGTATCGCGGACCGAAACACGGTGAAGCAATTTCTCGCGCGAATCGGAAACCCGGACTGGAAGTCCGGCCTACCGATCGACCAGGCATGGATCGATCGACACTCTTCCTGGGGGGAAAAGCTGTTCAGGCGCGTCTTCGAGTGGCTCGACTTCCTGTACTGACGCATGGATGCCTTGCCGCTCGCATGCCGCCTCTGGTACCGTGAACCCATGCGCATCCGGTGGCCAGCGTCCCTTCTCTTCCCTCTCGCATGCGTCGCATGTGCCCCGCAAGGCCCGGAACCGCTGCGACTCGCGACCTGGGGCAGCCTGCAAGAAGTGGCGGTTCTGCGGACCTGGCTGGATGAACGCCGGCGGTCGCACCCGGATGAACCGGTCGAACTCGTGCACATTCCGGATGCCTATTTCCAGAAGTTGCCCATCCTCCGGGCAGCCGGACGCTTCCCGGATGTGATGTTCCTGAACAGCTGGTATCTGCCAGCCTTCGCACGGGCTGGTGCGCTGCGCACGCTGGAAGGCCTCGAAGGCCTGGATCGTTCCGCCTTCCATCCTGCTGCGCTCGAGGCGCTGAGCTGGAACAGACGCATTCATGCCCTTCCGCGTGATGTCTCGAACCTCGTGGTCTACGTGAACCTCGACGCCTTCAGAGACCGCGACGTTCCCTTGCCCGACCGGAACTGGAGCCTGTCATCGTACCTGACGACCGCCCGCAAGCTCGCCCATCAGGCCCCCGACGGGTCGCGCTGGTTCGGGGCGTCTGCCGACCCGCGACCGATCTTCTGGTTTCCGATGCTTCAGGCCGCCGGTGTGACGTGGTGGACCCCGCGAGAGCGAATCAACCGCCTCGCTGATCGACGCGCGATCGAAACGTTCGAAGCGCTGCAGGCCCTGCGTGACGACGGCGTGGCACCTGACGAGCGCACGGCAGGCAAGACGCCCGCGGGTCAGCTCTTCGTGGAAGGTCGCCTGGGCATGTGGGTCAGCGGACGCTGGAGCGTCCCGTCGCTCCGGGAAAGAGCGCACTTTCGCTGGGACGTCTGGCCCCTTCCAGGCAACGTCAGGGTGGCGGATGCCTCGGGATGGGCGATCGCCCGCGAGTGTCGCTTCCCGGAGCGGGCATCGCATCTCGTCCAGGACCTGACGTCACGAGCGTTGATCGAGCGCCATGCGGCCTCCGGTCTCATCGTTCCGGCCCGGAAAGACGTCGCCCGTGAACTCGCAAGGCTCGACCGCGGTTCGTCACCATCTCACGCATCGCTCTTCATCGAGAGTCTCCAGGGTGCGCGGCCGACGGCCTTGCCGCCGAGCTGGCCGCGCACCTCGATCGCCCTGGAACGGGCGCTCGACCCGCTCTGGACCGGCCGTGGAGCGGCTCGGGACGTCCTGCCCGTGGCCGCCCGGCTGGTGACCTCGAGCATGGGGGAAGCTCCGTGAGCGGTCAGAACCGCGCGCGCCTCGCGTTGCTGGGACCTTTGCTCGGCCTTGCCCTGCTCTTCCAGTTGATCCCCCTTCTGGGCACGGCCTGGCTCGCCGTGCATGACTGGGATCTGCTGGGCGCCCCCCGCTTCGTCGGCCTTGCCTCGTTCCGGCGGATCCTGGCGGACCCGGCCTGGATGGTCACAGCATTCCGCACCGTGGTCTACGTTGGCGGGGCCGTCGCCCTCGAAGTCGTGGCGGGCCTCGGCCTGGCCTGCTGGCTGGCCGGCGCGGGCACGGGAAAGAAGATCGGGAGACTCCTGGCCTATAGCCCCTCGCTGGCCTCGATGGTGGCGATCGCCCTCGTGTGGGGCTGGCTCCTCGATGCGACCTCGGGTGGGTTGAACGCGCTCATGCGGGCGGGCGGGCTGCCCGGCATCCCGTGGTTGCTCGATCCGACCTGGGCGCTCCTCAGCGTCATCATCGTGCACGCATGGAAGGGCGTGGGGACGACCATGCTTCTGCTGCTGGCGGGCCTCGCTGCCCTGCCCGGGCAGGTCCACGAGGCAGCCCACCTCGACGGGGCCTCGCCATGGCAGAGCTTCTGGCACGTGACGCTTCCGCTGCTGGGACCCGCCCTCACGACGGCGGTCATCCTGGATCTCTTGCAAGCGGCTCAGGCCTTCGATCACCTGCACGTGCTCACGGCAGGCGGTCCAATCGGCAGCACGACGACCTGGGCCTACGCCATCTGGCAGACGGCGTTCCTGCAACTCGACATGGGTTTCGCCGCGACACTGGGGCTGGTGCTCGCCGCGGCGCTGGCCACGCTCGTCTGGGCGCTCTGGCAGGTGCGGGACGCGTGGGAAGCGAGTCGCTGAGATGAATCGCGCTGCGCGCAATGGTTTGCATGGGACGGGGCTGGCGTTCCTCGCCATTCTCTTCGCCCTGCCCTTTCTATGGATGGTCCTCGGGAGCTTCATGACCCCTGACCAGTTCAGCGCCATCCGCCCGAGTCTATGGCCTGCCCCCTGGAAACCCGGCAATTACCGGACGGCCTGGGAATCGGCCGCTCTCGGTCATTTCATGGCGAACAGCTTGCTGGTCGCGGGAGCCACGGCCACCGGGCAGGTCCTCACCGGGGCGATGGCCGGCTATGCGTTCGCCCGGATGCCTTTCCGGGGCAGCGACCGTCTGTTCCTCGCACTCGTCGCGCTCTGGTCCGTGCCGGCGCCCGTCCTGGTGGTTCCGCTGTTCGCGTGGATCTGCAAGCTCGGCTGGTTCGACACCCCGTGGGCGCTGGTCGTGCCGGGCCTCGCGAGCGCGACCTCGCTGCTGACCTTCCGGCAAACCTTCCGGGACTTCCCGGGAGAACTCGCGGATGCGGCGTGCCTGGATGGCTGCTCCCCCTGGCAGACCTTCTGGTTTGTGGCCCTTCCGACGGCGCGACCGGCGATTGCCACCGTCGGCCTGCTCGCCTTCGTCGCCAGCTGGAACTCCTTCTTCTGGCCGCTGCTCGTGACACAGGGCGAAACGTGGCGAACCCTGCCCGTGGGCCTCGCCGCCTTTCGCTCGGCCTTCCGTGAGGTCACGGACTGGGGGGCCCTCCTCGCCGCCGCGACGATCGCGACGCTACCGGTCGTCGCCGTCTTCCTGTTCGCGCAGAAACATGTGCTCAGGGGACTGCTGGACGGAAGCCTGCGTGACTGACCCCGCCCCGATACACCCCGAGGATTCTCGATGAACCCGATTCCTGCCCTTTCATCGCTCGCGAGTCCATGGGTGACTTCCTCGGTGCTGACCCTGTTCGCGGGAGCCTATGGCCTCGTGTTACTCGAGGACCGCCTGGCACTGCGAAAGTCGATACCCGTGCTCATGGCCGCCGGCCTGACCTGGATCGCCGTGGCCGTAGCTGCCACCCCGCGACACATGGGCCACCTGGTGAAGGTGAGCTTCCTGGGACACCTCACGTCCTTCGCCGAGATCTTCTGCTTCCTCATCGCCGCGATGACCTTCGTCAACACGATGGACGATCGCGGGGTCTTCCGGTGGCTCGGTCAGCGCCTGATGCCGGGGGGGACGAGCTGGCGTCGTCTCTTCTGGACGGCCGGCGGCCTCACGTTCGGCCTGTCGCCGGTGCTCGACAACCTGACGACGGCGCTGGTCGTGGGAAGTCTCGTGACGACGCTGGCCGCGACACGCCGGGATGTGGTGGCTGCCACCTGCATCAGCATCGTGGTGGCAGCCAACGCGGGAGGCGCGTTCAGTCCGTTCGGGGATCTGACGACCCTGATGGTGTGGCAGTCTGGCCACATCTCGTTCGCAACGGCCCTGCAACTGTTCTTACCCGCCCTCGTCAACTGGCTGATCCCTGCCGTGATTCTCTCGCGGTCGCTCCCGGATGGTCACACCGGAGCCGTGCCTGGAGAAGCAATGCTCGAACCCGGTGCATGGCTCGTCACGTCCTGCTTCGGCGGGGCGATCGCCCCGTCG
>JBEIFE010000175.1:0-4847 GCA_040382575.1 Candidatus Sericytochromatia bacterium | reverse complement strand
GGCTCCGAGGTCCCCGTTCGCCGAGACAGGGGTCGACTCGACGGTCGAAAGGGGGCCGCTCGCACCACGTCCTCCTGCGAGGTAAAGTCGCCCTCCGTGCTGGAAGGCGATCGCCCGGCTCCGCGGGGTCGTGAGCTTGACACCTTGAACGGTCTGGAAGGGACCAGTAAGGACACCGTGACCATCGATGGGCGCGCGCTCCACGCTGTCCAGGGGGATGCCGTTCGACTCTCCCCCGAGCACGTAAAGGCTTCCCCCGATGACCACCCCGGCTCCATGGGCTCGGGCCTGTACGAGCGGTCGCCCGTTTTCGAAGGTGCCCGGGGTGTCATCTGTCTGCCATGCCGCGCTTTCGGTGGTCGACAGGGCCTGGGTCCCGTTCGCGCCGCCCACGGCCGTGACCCGCTCCCCGTGGTCGATCCAGACGGCGCCCTCCCGCGGGGTGTTCAAGGTCCGGTTCATCGCGCGGAACGTCATCAGGGTCGCGTCGGCGTTCACGAGCGCCTGCTCGATCGTGTGGTGGGTCGTCAAACCCGTGGATCCCCCCAGCACGAGGACCTGGCTCCCGTGGAGCAGCACCCCCGCGTGGCGACGGGCCGTCACCAGGCGGGGCGCGGTCCTCGCCAGCAAGGTCTGGTCGTAGTGACGCGTGAAAGGACGGACCAGAGAAGGCACATAGGTGGCGATCCGGATCGAGCGGGCCTCGGAAGTTCCGCCCGGACCCGACACCGTGACCGTCCCCGGGGTGGCCGTGCAAGGCACCTCGAAGCTCCCCTGTGTCGTCGAGGTGATATTCAGCGGAGTCGTCACACCCGAGGGCTGGAACGTGACGGTGGAGGGTGGCAAGAAGTTCCCGGTCACGGTCACGAGGCTGCCGCAGGCGAACAGGACATCCGGAAGGGCGTCGAGGCGGGTGGTGGCGCTGCTCATCAGGAGGCTGACGGTGTTCGACCCCGGTGCCAGCGTGAGGTTGCCCTGGACGCCCGAGGCGACCAGCGTCCCGCTCGCATCGGTGCCCGTGAAAAGCTCGACCACGACCGTGTAGTCGCCTCCCGGGCGCAGTTTGCTGAAGATCGTCCTCACTCCGGTGCCCCCTGCCTGGTTCACGACCCTCACGAGAGGAGCCGTGAGCCGTCCGGGATTCGTGAGGGTCACCCGCATGCTTTGCCAGCCAGCGGGAACCTCGGAGACCCACCTGCCGTGGGGGGGCACCTGGATTTCCAGGTGGGCCGGAGACTCCACCTGCCGCCCATCGGAGATGGCCGGGCTGCGGACATGGGTGATGGGCGGCCCCTCGGTCGGCCCCAGGCATCCTGCGCCTATCCCGACGAGGAGGGCAAGTCCGACTTGCCGGCCCCTTCGCCGGGACCCGCTTGCGGGTTTCACTGCAGTTCAAGATCGATCGATGACGCCTCGACCACCGAGACAGGCGCCAGGATGCTCTCGCCGACGATCGCCCCGCGGTCGTCCACGAGCTGGAACTTCAGACGGCTGGCCTGCGAGCCCGTCGTCGTGAGATTGACCGGGTCAAAGATCGCTCCCGGGGTACCGGTGTCCCAGGTGAAGCTGTTGAAAGGGGCCGAGGCGGTCGCGAGGAGCGTGTCGGCCGCCGGGGGCGAGATGAGATCGTCTGCTTGACCGTCGCCCAGCATGACGCGCATCGTGAGGCTCCTTCCGGGGTTCGAGGCCTGATAGCGGGGCAACTCGTCCGGACCGAAACCCGTGTCGAAGGTGACGGTGTCCCCGCGCGCGATGATCCAGGTCGCCGTGCTGCCCACGGTGTTGCCCGTCTGTGAGGTCGCGATGGCGATCGCCCCCGTCTCGCTCATCACGACGGTCACGGGGTTGATCCCGCTCACGAGCGTGATCGCCGTCCGCTTGCCCGTCGCCACGGATTGTCCCCCGTCGAACAGGGATACATCGAGCGCATATCCGCTGCCGGGTCGGAGCTTGCCGAACACCGCCGTCGACTGAGTCGCCGGGGCCGCCAGCGCGATCGTGCGGTTCAGGGACGAGACCAGCAGGGACGCGCTGTTCGATAGCGTGACGGAGGCCGAGGCATACGTGACGGGGAGGCGAGCGACCTGGCGATCGCCATCCGATCCTTCTTGCCGGAACATCACGAACAGCCGTCCACGCGTGGGGTCCTGCCCCCGGATGGAGGCCTCACGCTGACGCACGTGATCGACGGTGGTCCGGGCATCTGGCGCGGCGCACGCGACCAGGACCAGCGGGGTGGCGAGCCAAAGGATCTGACGCATCGTCTGACCTTCCTCGAGCAAGGGGGGCCAGTCGAGCGTACGAGAGGCGACCTGACCCGGGCTCGTTCCGGATGGTCGGTATCGTTTGGTCGTTTGGCTCAGGTCGGCCAGGGATCGATCAGCCCGGAAGCAGCGCGCTCAGGATCGGGTGATGGCCGGGTGATCGATCGACGGGCACCTCGGCGAGTCTGGCCAGCACGAGTTCCACCTGCGCTACCGTCCAGACATGACCAGAATCACTCCCCGTCCACGGGGCCAGGTGATCGAGGTGTCCGGCCAGCACCTGACAAGCCCAGCTCGTCAATACGAAGGAATGGAAAGCGTGATCTCGTGAACTGGGCCAGATGCGACGAAAGCCGGGTAGGGCGCCCGGGTGGTCAGGATGACGGTCCGCGAGCATGCCCAGATGTCCGGTCCAGTCCTCATGCTGTCCCGTCAGCCAGAGCAGGCGAGCAAATCCGCTCGAAACCCGTGTATCCAGGACGATCCAGCGCTCCGGGTTCAGGCAGGCATAGACCCGGGACACCGAAATGATCCGCTCTCCACATCCGTGTTCGGGTATCCGATCTGGTTTGGCCAGCAAGGCTAAGAGCGTTTCACGAACCGGCTTTTCCAGACATGGGACGAGCTGTTGCTTGATCCCCCCCCAGTGCTTGATGATCCGCCTGGTCGCGTCAGCGAACGAGCGTGTTCCGGACAGGTAATCGGTGATCACCTCCTGCAAACGGTATCGATGGGCGAGGTCTTCTCGCCAACCACTCGCTACGGGGCTGGCCGGTACGGTGCGTGAGAGTTGCTCGTGCCATCCTTTGGCCCCGAGCAGTTCTTGGTGCTGGATCAGGTGGGCCAGCTGAACCAGGCCAGGTTGGTATCGATTCCGGAACGTTTCCATGTCGTGCATGGGATGGGACATGGCTCCTCCGATGGATGTCCGGATGCGATGCACTCTAGAATGTGACCATTATATGGTTGAAAAAATCAAGGCTTGTTACGCGTCATGTCCCTCCGGGCATGCGTCGCCCATGTCGTTCAACACCCTTTTTCTCACGGGCGTGACGGTGGTGCTCTGGGGCCTCATCCCGATCCTCGACAAACTTGCCCTGGCACGGTTCACGGGACATCCGATGATCGGGATCGCGATCCGGGTCGGTACCGTGGCCTTGATGGCCATTCCGGCTGCGTGGGCGCTGTCGCGGGGGGCGCCTGGTCGCTCCGGGACCCTGTCTGGACCGATCTCGTGGTCCGCGTTCGCTCTCTTTGCCGCCAGTGGAATCGTCTCGTTGCTGGTGTCCCAGTATGCGTATTACCGCCTGCTGCAGCGTGCGGACGTGTCCAGGGTGTTTCCCTTTCTTTTCAGTGCGGCCCCCGTGGTCACCATGGTGCTCGGGGTCCTGTTGCTCCACGATTCTCTGTCGCTCCGGCAGATCCTGGGCGCAGCCCTGGTCATCGGCGGAGGACTGTTGCTTCTCTGAGGAGGCTTGCCCGTGCGCCGGGTGTCGTTGAACCGTTCAGGTCTGAATACGCTGTTCGCCCTCGGTGCCCTGTTCGGTGGCCTGACGGGCGCCGGGACGCCTGACCGTCAGCCCGCATCACCCGGTGCGCAGCAATCCCTCGCAGCCTCCCGCGCCGGACCGGCCGTTTTCGATTTGCCGGATCCTTCTCGCTACGATCGGCTCTGGGCCATCAGCGACGTGCACGGGATGTCCGGGGCATTGAGCCAGCTCCTGACGGTGTCCGGTCTCGTGAATGCTCGCGGGGACTGGGCGGGCGGCAAGGCGTTGCTGATCGTTGTCGGTGACACCCTGGACAAGGGCCCGGATAGCGTGGGGGTCCTGGATCGGTGGCGCCAGCTCGGGGATCAGGCTGCAGCCGCCGGGGGACGGGTCGTCCACCTGCTCGGGAATCACGAAGCCGAGTTCCTGGCCGAACCGGGGCGCGAGAAATCTCGCATCCTCCGTGAGGAATGTGAAAGGAAAGGCCTGAGTCTCGAAGAACTGACCTCGCCTGCCCATCCGCGCGGTGCTTATCTGCGGGACATGCCCGTTGCCGCCCGGATCGGCCGATGGCTGTTCGCGCATGCCGGCCTCTATCCGGATACCCCGTGGTCCAGCTTCAGTCAGGAAGCCGACCAGGTGCTCTCGACGGGAAACTACGCACATCCGTGGCTCCTGGCAAGCGGCTCGTTCCTGATGGCCAAGGACTGGTGGAAGACCTCGGTCGGTCGAACGACTCTGCTCGACCGCCTGGCCCGTCACGGGTTCGCGGGCGTCGTCCAGGGACATCAGCCGGCCGCTCACGGGATTACCGGCCGCATCGGTGCGGTCGAGGGCGGCCGCCTGGTCAAGATCGATACCGGCATGGCGCCCTCGGCCGGTTCCCATCCGGGAGAATGGTTGGTGGTGCCGGAACCTGCGCGTCTGCGGGAGCCCGGCGTGCCCGAGATGAGGGTTCTGAATGCCAGGGGAGAGTGGCGCGTGCTGCATCCCGAGCCCGCTCACGATTGACCCGGGGCGGATCCGGTCATGCCCGTCTGTCCGACTCTGGATCACGCTGCGGAGGGACGCGCTCTGCCCGGCGGACGCGTGG
>JBEIFE010000174.1:0-4849 GCA_040382575.1 Candidatus Sericytochromatia bacterium | reverse complement strand
CGAAGCCCAGCTGCTGGTAGGGACGAAGTTCCCCCACGAATCCCTCGGGGACGGGCTGGGCCGGGATCTCCTGGGGCTCCAGGAGACGTTCGACCAGCTCCTGCCATGCACCGTCCGTCTCGACGCGATCGACCGTCTCGAACAGATCCTGCAAGGCCAGCGCCTGATGGCGCTCCAGGCGCTGTTGCACGGCCCCTTCCACGGCCTCGGGACGACCGGAGGAACCGAGCCAGTCATGCTGACGAGCCAGCCAGGCTTCAGGCAAACGAACATGCCCCCCCGTGTCGAGACGCACGAAGCGAGAA
The DNA here is from genome assembly GCA_040382575.1 of Candidatus Sericytochromatia bacterium. GTDB lineage: Bacteria > Cyanobacteriota > Sericytochromatia > S15B-MN24 > UBA4093 > JAYKJE01. The sequence goes on along the minus strand of JBEIFE010000174.1, from coordinate 4,544 downwards.
CCCGAGCGCATCGCGGCGAGCAAGAGACTCCCGTCGATGGCCTGGCCGTCGAGCGTGACGACGGTTTCAAGGTCGAACCAGTCCATGCCGGAAACCACGCGAACGCTGACCTGCGAGCGACGCCGGTCGACTCGCAGACGCGCCAGGCGCTCCTCTCCGAAGACCTGCCAGCCGTCGTTCACGAGGCCAGGCAACTCATCGAGCAGAAAGTCCATCGCTTCCAGGCCACTGGCGATCCATTCGCCATCGCCTCTGGCGTCCAGGCGCGTGGCGGCCATCCGGCGGAGACAGATACGCTCGGCCTCGGCCTGCCGGTTCCAGAACCCCCAGGTTCCCTCGTGACGACCAGCCACCAGAGGGCGCGGATCTGCGGGCAGAACGGGCAAGGCATCGCCGTACAGAAAACTCAGCCGGACCAGCAGGGTCTCGCCATCTTCCTGCAACGTGAGCCGGGGAACGGGCGCATGATCCGGATGAACCACCCGCTGGAGTTCGTCTCCCTCGCTCTCGGATTCCTCGGGGCCCTCCTGAACCTCTCCCCCCGCCACGCGGACGGGCAAAAGCGTGGAGTCGAGCTGGACCCACGCCGGCGCATCCCCCACCAGACGGGCGGAGGATAGCGCAAGGGCAACGCCGTCCAGTTCCCATGCACCCTCGTCTTCGGTCCATGTGGACAGGCGCCGGAAGACCACGGAGCGATCCGTCACGATCGTCAGCGGTGACCGCGCGGCACCGTAGACATGCGGATAGCCCTCGATAAGCCGGAGGACGGGATCGACATCGGACTCGAGAAGCGGGATACCGCGCGCATGCGGGACCGAGAAATCCCTGCCATGGCGTCGATGGAAGGGCAGCAAGCGCTCGAGGATCTCCCGATCGGCATCCCGGAACGGCTGCGTCGGCATCGACCATAGTCCGAGCGGACGCGCCCGACCGGGCTCGAGCGCCTCATCGAGACGCGCCACGTCGAGGGAGAGCCAGAGACACAGCGGGCGCCGATACAGCTGTTGCAATTTGCGAGGGGGGGGGGCGGACTGGAGACCGTACAGGAGCACATCCTGCCCCGGAAGCATCCCCCCCGGAGAGGGGCGATTCGCAGCATCCGTGATCGTCGCCTGGCCCGTCCCCGGGACCGAATCTCTGGTCTTCGGACCGTCCAGAAAGGCAATACCCAGCGCCCCCACATGCAGACACCGCGTACCGACCTCGCAGTCACACGTGGCGAGAAAGGAGTTGCCGTCCCACTCGATCTGGACCTGGAAACGCTCCAGGGCCTCGTCTTGCACGAAACCCGAGATCCTGAGGGCACCCGGGCGCGGATGGGAGACGTCGGGCGGAGTGACACCCCCGCGCTGGAAGCAAGCAGCACCTGGGCGGAAGGCCTGGGGCCCCACCCACTGCTCGAGCTGACGGACGGAAAATGTTCTGGGGGCCTCGTTCACGATGGTCAACTCGATCAGGCGGAGGGCCTGCGCCTGCTTGCTCGTCGCCCGGGGCGACGCAGAGGTGGGACGAGGACCGGATAGGTTCTCACCCCCCCATCATACCATCCAGTCTCCGATGACCGGATGCGTCGAGCGTCTTGCCACGCCAGATCAGGCCGTGCCAGCAGAGCCCCTGGAAAGCAACTGGCTGATCCGCCTGGAGTCGATGCCGCGGCTCTGCGAGAGGACGGCCAGTGAGGCCTGCTCGATGATGCGCGAGGTCGTGGTACTGACCACGGCCTTTCCGATGTCGAGGTCGACGATCCGGGAACGAGCAGCGTCCGAGCGAAAAGCCATGTCGGAGGCCAGGGTCTGCATACCGACCAGGCGATTCATCTGGGCACCCACGCGCGACCGGATCGCCGACAGGCGCGCGATGGCCTCGTCGATACGGGCGATCGCCGCCAGCGCCTCGTCCTGCTCGTCCATGCAGAGATGATTCAGACCGAGCGTCTCCAGCGTCACCGGGTCGATCACCAGCTGGTAGCTGTCACCGGCGCCCGCCCCGTTCTGGATCTGGATCTGCATCGAACTGGGCGCCAGGTTGGTGTACCTGTAACCGATGGTCACGATGTTACCCGAGCCGCTGATCCGGGAAGCCCCGTTGAGCTGGACCTGGTACCCCTGGTAGGTCTGGAACCCGCGCACGGTCGGGCCGGGGGACTTCGTGAGCGAGTACCCGTCAACCGGGTCGGCCGCCACGCGCACCCCCGTTGACCGTCACCTCGACCGAGTCCTCGTCGATGATGGCCCCGCGGGGATCCGGAATTCCCTCGCAGGAGGCCGTGGCGGGCGGGAGATCTGGCGTGAGGCTGAATACCAGGTCACTCGCCACGGTGTAGTGAACGACGTAGGCCGTCGTGGTCCCGGCATCGGGGCGCGCCGCCCCGACCAGGCGTACCTGGGACGGACTGGCGGAGGACAGCGTGAAGCCGTCGGGGTCGCCCTGTTGCAGCAACACCCCGGCACGCTCGACCTTCACGGACCCCGTCGCAGGTTGCCCGGTATAAAGGTTGGCCGCCTGCGAGAAGGTGAGGTCGTGGGACGTCGTGTCCGGTGTGCCGTCGACGAGATAATGGACCGTCACCGACTGATTAACATCCGGGCGGGACGTCCCGCGGAGGGTAAGCGTGGACGTGGCCGGATCGTAGGTGTAGCCATTGACGGGATCCGGGGGAACGTTGGCGCCTGCGACCTGGACCACGATCGCGCGCGGCCCCGTGCTACCGGGAGTCGTCCCGTAGGTACCGGCCCCTGAAAGGTTTAGCTGAAAAGCGCCGTCCGGGGCGACCGAGGCCCCCGTGCGATCGTTCCAGGAGGAGATCGAGACCGACTGCTGGGCCGTCGGACGGGCCGTTCCGTGCAGCTTCACGGTGCTCCCGGAGACCGAGAAGCCGTTCGTCCCGCTCGCATCGTAAGCCACTTCCGTGCCGCCGACGCTCACCCGGATCGCTCGGTTACCGCCCGGTCCCCCCAGGTTCCAGTTCTCGGGCGTCGTGCCGAGTGAGATGGACACATTCCCGTCCTGGTCAGCCGACAAGGCCGAATAACCCGAATAGTCGGCCTGGAAGAGCAGCGATACCGATTCACCGTCCGCCGGTCTCGCATTCCCGAACAGGCGGAAGGTATTGGTCGCCGCATCGTAGTCGAAGCCGTTGGTACGGGTGGGATCGTAGGAGACGTTCGTGCCACCGACCTGCACCAGGACCGAGCTGGCCGGGGTCCCCAGCCCGTAGATCTCGGGCGTGACATCCGGCTGGATCTCGACCACCCCGTCCTGATCGGTCGTCATGTTGTGATCGCCCTGGTAATACACGGAAAGGCGATCATTCGAGTCCATCCGGGCGGCTCCGTACAGCGTGAGCGACCGCCCGTCCGGTGCGAGGTCGAACCCATTCGCGTGGCTCGCATCGTGTGAAATCCAGGCGGAAGTCCCCGATACGTCCTGCTTGAGGACCTTGACGGACCTCGCGCCATCGGACGACCGCTGGTACCACTCGGCCCTGGTCGAAAGGGTCAAAGTCTGGGGGACGTCCAGCAGATCCCCGTCCTGGTTGAGCAGGATCGAGGCCCCCAGCGAGCGAGTCGCAGGGATGAAGGAAGCCACGTGGATATCGTTGTTCGACGTGTAGGCGATGCGCGTCCCGTCATTCGAGAACGCCATCTGCATCCCGTACGAATTCCCGGTGAGAAGCGCTTCCGATGATTCGCGCGGCGTGCTGCCGTTGACGCTGACGTACAGTCCATCATAGACGGCCTGACCGTCGAAGAGTGTCCGGTAATTCAGCAGGGTATACGTGTTCCCGCCGATCAGCCGGGTCGTGTCCCGCGTGAAAATCTCGCCGCTGCTGGCCGAGGCTGCGCCTCCCGCGCTGGGAACCATGTAGCGGTTGGACGTACGACTCGAGCTGAACTCGATCCGCTGGTCGTCGAGGGACCACCCCGGCAACATTTCCACCTGCTCGTACGAGTCACTGTAGGCATACGATCGGCTGACCGGACCTGGCCCCACGCTGTCCGCCACTTGAACCTGACTCTGCGGGGCGACCACCAGGGTCTCCGTTCGGCCACGGTTGAACGTCTCCACCTTGGTGGAAAAGGTGTTCAGGTCCGTCATCACCCCGCGCAGGATGGGTAGGTCATTGAAGGTCGTATCACGCGAGATGGTCGCGATCTGCTGGCGCAGCTCGAAGGCCTCCGCATCGATCGCCTCTCGTTCTCCGTGCGTCAGGGAGGCATTGGCCGCCTGCACGGCCAGCGTCCTCAGTCGGTGGACGGCGTCCGCGATCTCGGAGAGCGCCCCATCGGCCGTCCGGGCCAGGGAGATCCCATCGGCGATATTGCGTGAGGCCTGCTCGTGCCCGCGAACCCGGGCCAGCAGTTTGCTGGCGATCGAGGAACCCGCCACGTCATCTGAAGCGACGTTGATCCGCTGTCCGGTAGCCAGACGCCCCAGCATGGAATCCAGACCACGCTCCTGACGGGACAGGTTGTTCAGGATCGGCCTGGAAACACCAGAATCCATGCGCATGAAGTCCCCTCCCGGTGTTCATCTCGATT
>JBEIFE010000173.1:0-4851 GCA_040382575.1 Candidatus Sericytochromatia bacterium | reverse complement strand
GAAGTCGTCCAAGGCCCCGTGGAACTCGCCCTGGCGGCATCGGGTGTCGTTGGCGAATGTCAACTCTGGCTCCCGCTGGCTGGCCTGCTCGACCGCGATAAGGAACTGAAGCGTTTGCAGAAGGACCTCGAGGCCCTCGACAAGGAGGCTTTGCGGCTTGAGGGGCAGCTCTCCAACCAAGCATTCCTTGCCAAGGCGCCCGATGCGGTCGTGGCCAAGCTCCGGGCTCGGCAGGGGGAAATCGGTCACCAGAGGGAACTGCTCGAGGGTCAGGTGAAACGCTGGTCCGAGCCCTGAAGTCTCTGCGGTGAAGCTGACGACCGGGCGGGTATGATATAAGCGGGAAGGTCCGCAACCAACTCGATGGAGATAGCCGTGACCCAGGTGCGCCAATTGCTCAAAGAGTTACAAACGCTCTGCGAGAATCACGACACACCGGATGGCGGACCGGCGGTCGTGCGCAAGCCGCCCACGGAAAGTCAGGCTTATGTGCTGTGGGCACGTGACCAGTCCGCCGGTCTGGCCACGCGCGCTCGTCGCAAGGCGATCCTCCAGACGCTCGTGAACGATGGACCTGCCGTCGCCGCGAACCTCGTTCACGCGATGAGCAGTTCACCGATGCATCGGGTCCGCGCCGAACTCGCACACGCGCTGGGTGAAATTGGCAACCGGGTGGCCCTGGTGGGACTCATCCAGCACAGCAAGCTCGAGACCAGCTACATGGTTCTGCGTGAGGTCATGGCCAGCCTGACTCGTATGCAATGTCTCGAAAGTCGCGCGGCCCTGCAGGACCTCGAACGTCGCTATCCGGACACGGTTGTCGCTCGCCTCGCCCGCGAAGAACTCTCGCGCTGGACGTTCCGCTGAGCAGTTCCCGTAATCAGCGGCGCTGGCGCAGCATCTCGTACAGGCAGATGGTCGTTGCCATCGCGGCGTTGAGAGATTCGGGGCCTGGACGCATCGGGATGTGAACCCGACGCGTCGCCCGCTCGATGGTGGCAGGTGACAGCCCTGCCCCCTCGTTGCCCACCAGCCACACCACCGGGCCCGTGAGATCCACCTCGGGGAGCGCTTCCGATCCTTCGAGAGTCGTTGCCACGACCTCTGCTGACCGCCCCAGATCCGCGATTTCTGCCTCCCAGTCATCCGCGATCCGCACGGGTACGCGGAAACAGGCCCCCATGGTGGCCCTGATGACCTTGGGGCTCCAGGGATCGACCGTGCCAGGCCCGAGCAGAAGACCATCCACGCCGGCCGCATCGGCCGAGCGCCAGATCGTGCCGAGATTCCCGGGGTCCTGGATGCCTTCGAGGGCCACCCAGGACCGCGCCACACCCATTCGCAGAGCGGGGGGAGATGCCGGAATCCGGGCGATCGCCAGCACCCCCTCGGGGGACTCGACCGTGGACATCGACGCGAGGACCCGCTCGTGCACGGTAGTGACAGCCACGGTGCGCGGAAAGGCGTGGTGCTCCAGATAGGCCATCGTCGCAAAAACCCGCTCGAGCGGCCAGTTCACCATCAGGGCGTCTCCGAGGAGGCGCCGGGTCTCGATGAGGAAGGAGCCCGCTTCCTGGCGGCCCTTGCGTCGATGCAGGGCGCGCACCTGCTTCACGACGGGGTTCTGGGTACTCTCGATGATCGTCATGTCGCGCCCTCCCGGAGCTGCGATCGGGCCTCGTCAACGGTGGCCGCGATGGGAAACAGAGGGCGGAAGCCAAGCAGATCGAACACGCGGACGACGCCGGCAGGCATGGCGGCCAGAGCCAGTCCGCCACCGGCCTCGTGAAAGGCTCCGAGTGCCCCGAGAAACACCCCGAAGCCTGCCGAGGTGACCATGCCCACGTGCTGGAGATCCAGCACGACGTGATGCTGACCCCGTTCCCGGAGTTGATCGAGCAGAGCCTCGAGCCCTGGGGAAGTCTGGGCGTCGAGCGAACCCGACAGCCGGACCACGGCCACGTCATCCAGCTGGTCTATCGAGGCAGGCTCCCGGTCGCTCACACGTCATCCTTTCGCGATCGCCTCCCCATGGTACGGGATGGGGGCGCGATCCGGCATCCCTCGTCCGACCGGCCCAGTGCACGCCAGACGATCGCCCGGGTCAGATCGAGCGCGCCGTGACACGCCGGACCATCCGTGATCCAGGCCGGCTCGTAGACGAGTCCCGAACTCAAACGGACCTCGAGCGCCCTTCGACCCTCACGCCGCAACTCACGGACGGACCGCGTCGCGGGCGCATGGCTCAGGCATGCCAGGACCCACGCGGTCTCATGGAGGCTCGTCGTCGACCAAGACCAGCGAGTCGCGTCACCGTGGTGCACGAGCACACCGGGAGGAGGTCCCGCGAGCCACAGCCCCCCCTCCCGCGGCAGGCACTCGAAGCTTGACGCCGCCTCGATCGAGACCTGGCGATGCATCCGTGCCCACTCCGGGTCGCGTCGGGCAAGCCGGCACGTGAGTTCGAGTAGACGCCATGTCCCGTACCCCCATCCCGGATACCAGCTCGAGGCCAGCAGCCCCCCCTGGCGATGAAGCAGCAAGCGTCCGGCCCCGGCCCGGATCTCCTCACGATGACGGATGGGATCCACGTGCGTCAGGGCCTCGAGCAGATTGGCGACGACCTCGTCGTGATCGGGGCGATCGGATGCGTAGCTCCGCCGGTCAAGCATCTCCATCTCACCCTTCGCGTGAGCCAGCCACGTCCGGTACACGCCTGGCGCCAGGTGGTTGATCCCGAGGAGTGCCCTGATCCGATCCTCTTCGTCGGGTATTGGACGTAACCCGCGTGCGCCCTGGAGACGCAGGGCCATGGCCAGATCATCGGCGTCTTCTCCCAGATGGGGGTCGAGCGGGTCATAGGTCCAGCCGGACGCCCGCGCCCAGGCCCGCCAGACCTCCAGGGCCCGATGGCGGATCCGCTGCTCACGGCGCGTACGAGCCGGTCCCAGGGCCTCGAGGATCCAGGCCAACGCGAAGGGGGCACCCAGCCGTGGAGCCTCGGGGAGACCCCGATCCCAGGCAGAAGGGACCCCTCGGGCGACCTCGGCCCACAGGGATGCGCGCAGGCGGTAGACGTCGCACGAACACGATCGAGCCCCGTCAAGGATCGGGGGCCGGTTACAGGTCCTGACTCGGGGCGTCTTGCGTGTCGGGCGGTGGTTCGGCGCCATGATCCAAATCCTGGGTACGCGAGGTCTCCGGCAGATGAACACTCCATCTCGGTCCGATGACGCTCCCATTCCCTTTCACGTACGCGACACGTCCGGGAGACGTGGCCCCCGCAAGTCCGCGTGACCATGCATGGCCATGGCTGGATGGAATGAGGCCAGAACGGACCGCTGGCTCTGCGTGCTCGCCGGCACGTGGGGGGTGGGGCTTGCGATCGTGACGCTCGTCCTGGCGCTGAGCTGGGCAGGGCGGACGTTTCCGGGCTTCGTCGTACTCGAGAATGCGCACGTCGATTCGCTGGCCTCGCATCGCTGGAACGGTTTCCAGGGGCCTCATCGGCTCCGGCAGCTCGACCGGGTGACAGCCCTCGACGGCGTGCCCGTGCGCAACGCGCACGACCTCACGACTCGCGTGGCACGCATGGCCCCTGACACCCGGATACGCGTCACGGTTCATCGGCACGGAGAGACGGCAAATCGCACGATCGTCTTGCGGACACAGGCCTTCGGGGGACTGGACTGGGCCGCCTACTTCCTCGCCTTCTGGTGCGTGGGCGTCGGGCACGTGCTGCTCGGGGTTCTGGTCTCATGGCGACGTCCGGGCCACGGGACGGCGCGTGCCCACCTGCTGTTCTGTACGACCTACGGAACCTTCTTCCTCACGAACTTCGACAGCATCTCCACGGGAATATTCAGCCGGATCCCGCACAACCTGGCATTCTCGCTGCTGGCGGCGAGCGCGTGGAGCCTGGCAGCGCGCGTACCGCGAACCTGGTGCTGGATGCAGGGCCGGGTCGAGCAAGGAGTATGGCTCGCGGCGCTGGGGCTGGCGGCTTTCGTCGCCTGCTCCTTCGAAGATCCCGGGGCATGGCCAGCGGGTTTCACCTGGCTCACCGTCACGTCCGAGGTGGCGACCCTGCTGATCCCGCTATCGGCGACATGGGCGATGTCGAGCCGATCGAGCAGCCCCGGGGAGCGCGCCCAGGGGCAGTGGATCGGCCTCGGGGCGCTTGCCGCGTACGTGCCCCCCATCGCCGTGAATTCCCTGGCCCTGATCGGACGGACGGTCCCGCTGGGGGAGCTCACCTACCTGGGATTCATCGTTTTTCCTGCCACGGTAGCCGCGACCATCGTGCGCCACCGGCTCTTCGGGATCGAGCGCCTGCTGAGGCGAACGCTGGGGTACGCGCTCGCCATGGCGGCGCTGGCCATGGTGCACGGCCTCGTGACGTCGTGGACCGGAGCCTATTTCGGCACGGCCCGTACCGGCATGGTTGCGACGGTGGTGCTGGTCGGCCTGTTCGAGCCCCTGCGACGCCGCGTTCAAGGCGTGATCGAAAGGTGGTTCGATCGCAGTCCGTATGACCCCGTCGAGGTGGTGGCCCGGTTCGAGTGTGAGACGCGTCGGATCTGGCATGACCAGACCCTGCACGAGGCCCTGGTGGAGGTCGTGGACGAGACGCTGGGGCCACGCTGGATCTTGCTCTCGGCGATCGAGGGGCAGAGGCTGGCCATGCGCGGCACCGGTGCGGAGTGCTCGATGGCCCCGGAGGACGGAAAGAAGGAGGGCAACCATGAAACGCTCCAGCTCGGTATCGCGACCGGGACGGGGCTCGAAGGTGTCCTGACCCTCGGTCCCAGGCGCAGCGACCTCCCCTACGCGTCTCGCGACGAGGGGCTG
>JBEIFE010000172.1:0-4877 GCA_040382575.1 Candidatus Sericytochromatia bacterium | reverse complement strand
ACCTCGAGGAAGCCCATCTGATCCAGGTAGGAGCGGAGTTCACGGATGATGCGGCTGCGCGTCCGGAAGGTTTCGAGTACCTCATGGTTGCTCATCAGGTCCAGGTACCGCTGGCGATAGCGGGCCTCGGTGTCCGTCAACCCGTGCCACTTGTCCGGCATGGGGCGGAGGGCCTTGGAGAGCAGGGTCCAGGAGGTCACGGCCACCGAGAGTTCGCCACGCTTGGTCCGGCGAATCGTACCCGTCGCTCCGACGAAGTCCCCGAGATCGAGCCACGCCAGCCGCTCGAAGGCCTCGTCGCCGAGGGTCGCCTGAGAGATGAAAAGCTGGATCTTGCCTGTCTCTTCACGCAGGTCAAGGAAGCACAGCTTCCCGCTGTCGCGGCGTCCGACGAGCCGACCGGAGACGGTCACGACGTCCTGGGTTTCTTCGCCCGGTGCCAGGGCCTCGTGGCGTACACGCAAGACCTCGACGGTATCGGTCCGGTGGAACGAGGCCGGGTAAGGGTCTATACCGGCAGCCCGGACCTCCTGCAGTTTCTGCAGGCGAACACGCTCCTGTTCGCTGCGGGTGTTCGATTCGGACTGGACGGAGGACGTGGTGGAATCCAAGGACGGTCTCCGGGACGAGTGGAGGCATGCCATACGCCCGGCTGCGCAGACGGACGTCGGACTCATTTTAGCACGCCCCCTCCTGACCTAGTTCCAGCTTATGGAGACACCATTGGCCGCGTCAGGATCTCCCACGCGACGGGTCGGATCACCATCGGGAAACCAGTCCCCTTCCAGCACGAGCTGGCCGGCGGGATCGCGAAGTTTGACCCGCACGCCGGGTGACGAGCCCGCTCGCTCCTGCATGCACTCCCGGCGAACGACTTCGACCAGATTATCCGGGTTCCAGATGGCATCCTTCAGTTGCAGATCGATCTCCACCGGTGAACCAGGACGGCGCGTCCGGATGAAGTCGGCAGAGACCAGTGGTCGGCCTGCAAACCAGGTGGCCTTGAAGAGGCCTGACCATCCTCTCGTTCCTTCCATCGCCGGAACGTTAAGGCGTTTCTCCAGCGCTCGCGCCAAGGTATCGCTCGGTTTGCCCGTCACCAGAGACGCCAGTCCCCTGGCATCGAAGCTCATCACCATCCGGCGCTCGCGATCCATCACCCAGACCCGTTTTCCGCCCGGTTCACCGAGGATGACGGCTCCGGGGCGAACGAGAGCGAGCTCCTCGAGGGCCGGACGTCCGGGGCCAGCGAACGTGCGAGCTGGCAAGTCCAGCAAGCCCATCGCGGCAAGCTTATCCAGGGGGCGTCCAGCCAGGTGACCCTCTGGGCGCTCCCAGCGCACCGCCTCCACGGAGCGGCTGGCCCCCTGCCCGCCCAGCTCGATCGTGAGGCCCAGGCGCGCATATCGGTAACGGTGGTCCGACGCAGGGCGGTCGGCATGTCCGAGCTGTCGTTCCAGGTCCTGCTGCACCAGAGCGAAAGCGTTAGCGGTGGTCGGCTGCGGGAGTGCGGCCAGGGAAGATGGTGAGACCAGGATCCGGACGTTTGCGGCTGGCAGGGGGGCAGATGGGCTGGAGGAGCCGGCCTGGTCGGACCTCGAGGCCGAGGCGATCGCCCCGAAGGGATCGGGCAGGGGCTTATCGGTCGGAAGCCTGGCACCGGGCGAGGCCGGCGAGGCTGCGATCTCGGCAGGGGGCTGGAGGAGTCGACGCAAGGGCGGCCAGTTCCAGAGCATCAATCCGGCCACTTCAAGGCCAGCGAGTGCCACGAACAGGCCAAGCAGTTTCAGGTTGCGGCGTCGCTTGGCTTGCCGGCGCGCCAGGCGCTTCGCGCGGAGCTTTTCTTTGCGGAGCCTGTCACGGCGGCGCCCTGCCGATCGCCCGGAGGGATCTGCAGGGCGCCGAGTGGACACCGATCAGGACTCAGGCGAGGCGCAGGGCAGCGCCAGCGACCTGGAATCGGGAGAGCGATTCGACCACGGCACGGGCGGTCCGGGTCATGGTTTCCAGATCGCCCGCGCCCGAGATGGCACGGCCTACGCCGACGCCGCAGGCGCCCGTCGCATGAGCGAATGCGACGTTCTCGGGATTCAGGCCTCCTGCCAGGATGACGGGGATCTCCACGACCCGGGCAATCTCGGCCGCGTTCGACAGTGCGCTGGTGATGGCCGTGAGCGAGGCGTGAATGCCACTGCCTTCTGCCAGACCCAGTACTCCCTCGGCCTGGATCAGGTCAGCTCCGGCAGCCTGCAAATCGCGCGCGAGGTCGAGCTGGACGGCGAGCGGGAGACGGCCCGAGATCGTCACGCACAGGGGGGCGCGGTCACCCACGAGGGCTCGCGTCTCGCGAGTCCATTCGAGGATCTGGCTGGCCGTGGGGAACTGACCACGACGATAGAGGCCGTCGAAGTTGCCCAGCTCCACGACGTGGGCCCCGGCGTCGACGGCAATCGCAAGTTCAGCGGGGTCGACGGACGAGGCGAAGACGACCAGATCCGTGGCCTTCCTGACCGCCGCCACGATGGCCGGGTCGGCAGTGACATCCACGGCGTGGGCACCGGCAGCACCGGCAGCCTCGACGACCTCGAGGACGTGGGGGAGATCGTGGTTCTCGATTCCCGCGATCACCTTCACGAGGCGGCGGGCGACGAGGGCCTGGTTCAGGCGCGCAAGGGCGAGCGAGTTCGATGCCATGGATGAATCTCCTGTCGAGAAGGGGGCGATGCGATGATAGGCGGAGGCACGGTTCATGTCCACGGGGTGGTTCAAGGTTGGCTCTGGAAGAAGTGGGTTCCTCCGGTGCCGGATTTCTGGATCCCCGTGACGCGCTTGATCAGGATGAACAGCCGGGTGAGTTCATCGCGGTAGCGCTGCGCTTGACGGTCGACTTCCTGAAAGGCCGTGATGGCTTCGCCTTCGGGGTCAGGACCGTGAATGGACAGCAATTCCTTGCGACGTTGCAGGACGAGGTTCAACTGTTCCTGGACGTACTCACGCTCGTTCGAGATCAGCTTGTACATGTACTGAGGATTCTGAAACTCGGGGATGAGGTTCGGCGTGGTCAGAAAGGCCGCGATGAGATACTGGCGTTCTTCTGATTGTTGCGCTTTTTCTTCCTGGGAAAGTGGTTGAGTCGCTCGTCTCTCGAGGCCGGGCGACGTCTGGGAGCGGCTGGAATCTGCAGACCGGTGGCTGACGGGGGGCGGCGGCGGGATAGGCACATGGGCACGCGCCGGCGGGGGGGGGGCCGCTTCCGGCCGTTTCAAAACCCCCGATTCCAGTAGCATGTTCAGCAGGCTGCCCTGCTTGCGTCCAGGTCTATCGTCCATGTGTCATCTCGGTCGCGACGATTCCCCGCTCGCGACGATCCCCGGGTTGTATACCCGGGGACCATGCAATTGCATCCGGACTCAGGCGATACCGTGCCCGCACTCAGGTGAAGAGGTGGGTCAACTTGTCGTAGATGGCCGAGTTCTTGAAGAAGCGGTCGAAGATCAGGAATCCACCGATGCCGATCGCTCCGGCCGCCAGCGTGAGGGGAAGACCTGCCAGACCCAGTGCGCCCAGACCGGCGATCGCCGCACCGCTGGCGAGCGCAGAGCCCACCCCGCCGACCACGCCGGAGGCCGTGTCGCCCAGAACCCCGCCCATGGCTCGACGGGTGGTTCGCTCACCGCGGAAAACCTGGACGACATTCTCGATCGTCGAAAAGGCCGCAGAGAACAGCGCGCTCGAACGGGCTGCCTTGCCCAGGCCGGGTAACATCTGGGAGAAACCCTGGCGGATGGTTTGCCAGCCACCCGGGTTTCCATGCTTGCCCAGACCGCCGAAAAGTCCCTTGATCCGGTCGCCTGCCTGGCCGAGGAACTGACGTGCGCGTCCCAGGATGCCCACGTTGCCGGTGGCCTGGCTGGCACCTTTGACCGTCGCTTCGGCCGAGCGGGCGACGGTGCTCGCCCCCGCCACCGATGCTTCTGCCGTCTGGACGGCCGCACCCGCTCCCTTGACGGCCACATCTGCACCGCGGCCGACCTGAACGCTGGATTCGGCGACCTCGGCTCCCACCCGTGCAGCCCCGCGAACGGCAGCCCCCCCCGCTTCCACGCGTTGAACCGTATCAGCCAGCGTGACGGCCTGTTCGATGACCTCGCCGCCACCTCGGGCGATCGCGGGAGCAGCTCCGCGCACGGCCGAGCCCTGGCCGAAGGCTTCCAGGACCGCGCCGGCACGGTTGCTGGTCCGGATGGCTTCCTGGACCTGGGGCGTCAGCGATCGACGGAACAAGCCGAGTGCTGCGGTGCGGTCTCCGCTCGCTGCAACTTCACCCGCCTTCACCAGGCGGTTCGCGAAACGGGTCACGATCCGGGCCTGGTCTGCCTTGCCCGTGGCTTGGAGCCATTCGGCTCGGGCCAGCATCTTCTCGGCGGTCTGGCCGAAAGGTCCCTGGAAGGCCGTCGGCGCCAGAGCACCCTCGGCGGTCCGGCGACCGAACGCGGCCAGCGCGTCTTCTGCCTTGCCACTCAGTTGCAGGGCTCCCTGGACCTTTTCACCGAATGACTGGCGAAACAGGGACAGGGCTTCGGCACGGTTGCCGAGTGCTGCCTGCCGGGCGGCACCATCGAGGCGACGAGCGAAGGTTTCGAGAGTCCGGGCCGGACCGGCATGACCCGTCTGTCGAAGCGCCTGGGCGCGGTCACGCATCCGTCCAGCTGCCTCGAGGAACGAGGACTGTCCTCCGCGCGGTAGACCGAATGCCGAGCTGAGAGCATCAGCTCGGCTGCTCAGACGCATCGCTTCTTGAACATGGGGGTTGGCCAGACCGGGCTTCACACGGGCATGGAGCATCCGGTATGCACTCGCGCGTTGACCATCCTGGT
>JBEIFE010000171.1:0-4893 GCA_040382575.1 Candidatus Sericytochromatia bacterium | reverse complement strand
GTGGCAAACTTTCCCCTCCACGGGCCCGCAGATCCAGCATTCCTCTTGTGGTACACTGGGCGGCGGGGGCTCCGTTTTGCGTCCCCCCGCGTCGTCCTTTCGTGAAAGGATATGCCAAATGGACGTTACGGAAAGCCAGATGGAACGGCTCACCGTCGTCCCGTTGCGAGACATGGTGGTTTTGCCCCACATGGTCGTCTCGCTCCAGATCGGTCGACCTCGCAGCCTTGCCGCGCTCGAAACAGCCCTCGTGGCTGATCGGCGGATCGTCCTGGTCGCCCAGCGACAGGCTCACAAAGAAGATCCCGAGCCAAAAGATCTTCACCAGATCGGCGTCCGGGCTGACATCATCCAGATCCTCCGTCAGCCCGATGCAACGATGCGCGTGCTCCTCGAAGCCAAGGAGCGGATACGTATCCTCGAAATCTCCGAGAATGAGCCCGCCATGCTGGCCCGGATCGAGCCCCTGACGGCGGATGACGAGAACCCCGGAGTTCACGAACCTCTGAGGCGTCTGATCGTGGATCAGATCGAGCAGATCCTCAAACTGGACCCCAAGCTCCTGGGCGACAAATCACTACCGGTGGAGACGAACGGAAACCCTGGACGTCTGGCCGACCTGGCGATCGCCTATCTCGTGCCGGATGTCGCCATCCGACAGGAACTGCTCGAGACCCCCGCCCTGGGTCCACGTCTCGAACGCCTCGCCGCGGTCTTGGGTCAGCTCGTGGAAGAGTTGCGCGTGGACCACGAGATACATCAGCGCGTCCGCAGCCGGATCGAGGGAGTCCAGCGAGAGGTCTACCTCCGGGAAAAGCTGCGACAGGTCCAGGCTGAACTGTCCGATCAGGGCACGGGTCTCGACGAGGAAGGCCGATTCCGGGCGGCCATCCAGGCAGCCGGATTGTCGGCCGAGGCCCGTGAAGTGGCGATACGCGAGGTCGAACGCCTCGCGCTCACCGGACGGTATTCACCCGAGGGGGGGGGCATCAGGGGCTACATCGAGACCCTGCTGGAGTTGCCCTGGAAGAAACGAACGCGGGACCGACTCGATCTCGACGCCGCTCGAGCCATGCTCGACGAAGCCCACCATGGCCTGGACCGGGTGAAGGAAAGACTGATCGAGTTTCTGGCCGTCCGCGAGCTGACCCGGAAACCACCTGCAACCATCCTGTGCCTGGTCGGGCCGCCAGGTGTGGGGAAGACCTCGCTGGCCCGGAGCATCGCACGGGCGATGGGCCGCAAATTCGTCAGCGTGAGCCTCGGAGGCATCCAGGACGAAGCCGAGATCCGGGGCCATCGTCGCACCTACGTCGGAGCCTTGCCCGGGCGACTCATCCAGTCCATGCGGACGGCCGGAGCCCGCAATCCGGTGATCCTTCTCGACGAGCTCGATAAGATCGGCCGACAGGCGCGTGGAAATCCGGCGTCGGCCCTGCTCGAAGTGCTGGATCCCGAGCAACACCGGGCCTTCCGGGATCACTATCTCGAGGTGCCCTTTGACCTGTCCGAGGTCCTTTTTCTGGCCACGGCGAACCACCTCCAGGGCATCCCCCCTGCGCTGCTCGATCGGCTCGAGATCGTGCGCATACCTGGATACACCGAATCCGAAAAGCTGGCGATCGCCCGGGACCACCTCTTGCCCCGGACCCGGACCGGGCACGGTCTCACCGAGGAACGCCTCTCCCTCGACGACTCCACCGTTCAGGCGATCGTCCGGGGCTGGACGCGGGAAGCAGGAGTCAGGCAACTCGAGCGACGCCTCTCCACCCTGGCCCGAAAGGTGGCTCGCGCGGTGGTCGAAAGGAAAGAGCCTCCCCGGTTCGAGACGGCAGATCTCGCGACCTGGCTCGGTCCACGAAGCATCCGAACCCCGGACCATCCCCATGAACCGGAAGTCGGGACCGTGCACGGCCTCGCATGGACGGAGCATGGCGGCAGTCTGATGACCCTCGAGGTGGTCTGCCTCAAGGGTCGCGGGCACCTGGCCCTGACCGGCCAACTGGGTGACATCATGAAGGAATCGGCACAGGCCGCATTCACGGCCGTCAAGGCCCATGCCGCTCATCTCGGGATAGACGAGCATGCCTGGCGGGGACATGATGTGCATCTACACGTCCCGCAAGGAGCCATTCCCAAGGATGGACCGAGCGCCGGACTCGGGATAGCCGTGGCGATCGCCTCGGTCCTCACGGGTCGCCCCGTCCGGGCAGACATCGCCGTGACCGGGGAAATCACGATCCGCGGCCGGGTGCTGGCGATCGGGGGTGTGAAGGAAAAGGTGCTCGCAGCGCATCAGCGCAAGATGCGGACGGTGATTCTCCCCTCGGACAACCAGGGCGATCTCGAGGAAATCCCTCTCGAGGCCAGGGAGTCGCTCGATATCACCCTGGTATCCGATCTGGCGAGCGCCATCGATCGGTTTCTCTTGCCGGCCCCCCTCAAGCAGGCCGCATCGGACCGGGACGACAGCCAGGAGACAGTGCGGGATGAGAGCCGGGAGTCCCCCCTTTCAGGGGAGACGCCGTGAGCCTGACGGCATGCCTCATCGTGAAGGACGAGGGCAGCGTTCTATCACGCTGTCTCGACAGCTTGGTCTCAGCTGTCGACGAGATCATCGTGGTTGATACGGGTTCCCGGGACAATTCTCGGGAACTCGCTCGAGAGGCTGGCGCCCGCGTCCTTGAAATCCCGTGGGCAGGTGATTTCTCGGCCGCGCGCAATGTCGGACTGGAGGCCGTCCGGACCAACTGGGTTCTGACCATCGACGCGGATGAATGGTTTGCCAACGCCGAGGACGCCCGGGCACTCAGACGCTCGTTGCCGGACCGGCCCGCCGGCGGAAGGGTGAAACTGGTCAACCACCTGGACGGCGATCGCCGTCAGAGCGTCGGTCTACTGCGCGTCTTCCCGAACGATCCAGACCTCCGTTATGAGGGAAGAATTCACGAGCAGGTGACCCGGTCCATCGCCCTCAAGGGCTGGCCCATCCTCGAACTGGGTGGGGTCTTGCAGCACGATGGGTACCTGAACCAGGTGCTGGAAAAGCACGACAAGCTCTCGCGCAACCGGACTCTCCTGGAAGCCACCCTGCGTGATCGTCCAGACGATCTGGAGGCCTGGTTTCATCTCGGCAAGACACTGAATCTGATGAATCTCTTTGACGAGGCTGAATGCGCCTTCGAGAAGGTCACCACCTCTCGCCATGCCGAGGAACAGCCCCATCTGGTCAGTCGGGCATGGATGTTCCGGGCCGAGCTGGCGCATCGGTTGCGAGGCGCTTCAGCTGGCCGCGAGATCCTGGAAAGCTGTGGCCCCCGGGAAACCTGGCCTTCCAGACTGGCCCTGCTCGCGGCGAGATGGCACCTGGAGGCACGAGAATTCGGTGCCGCGGGCGCGCTGGCCCGATACGTGATGACCATGGAAGATGAGCGGTTCGATGATCCGTGGGACCGCCCGGATCTGCGTATAGAAGCCCATCGGTTGCTCGCCAGGGCGCTGCATGGGCAGGGCAATCCTGATGAGGCCTGGGACCTGATCGCGGACCTCATCCCGGATCCCAGAGACGATGATGCCACGGCATGGCTCCTGAGGGGGGCTCTGGCCCTCAGCACGGGAAGGCGGGACCAGGCTCTCGAAGCCTACGGACACGTGCTGGATCGGATGCCCGATCACATTCCCAGCTGGCTTGCTCTGGGGACGCTTCTTATCGAACTCGGTCGGACCAACGAGGCCTGCGCACGGCTATCCGAGGCTCGTTCAAGAGTGGGACAGCATCCGGAACTCGACGTGCTGCTGGGCCTCGCGAGCCGGCTTCGTTGAAGAAATCCGGACGATTTCGTCGATCGTCCTAAAGGTTTCACCGGGAAACCCGATGCTATCCTTGGCACGAATGAAAGGGACCCACGGACGGGTCCTGGCCGTAAAAATACGGGTAACACACGGAGGTGTTCCATGGCTCTCAGGATCAATACGAACCTGGCTGCGCTCAATTCGCATCGCCAGCTTTCCGCAAACGACACGATGCTCAACAAGAGCCTCGAAAAGCTGTCTTCCGGTCTGCGCATCAATACCGCGGCCGATGACGCAGCCGGCCTTGCGATCAGCCAGAAGATGCTGGGGCAGGTCCAGGGCCTCGACCAGGCTCAGCGGAACGCCCAGGACGTCATCTCGATGATGCAGACGGCCGAAGGCGGGTTGAACGAGACCCAGAACATCCTCCAGCGGATGCGCGAACTCGCCATCCAGGGTGCCAATGACACCTTGACCACGGCAGACAGACAGAGCATCCAGGACGAACTCAAGCAGCTCTCGAGCGAGATCGACCGGATCGCCGCAGGCACCGAGTTCAACACCATCAAGCTGCTCAACGGCGGAACCATCTCCACCTCGGGCCTGACCTTCCAGGTCGGTGCCAACGCGGGACAGGTGATCAGCCTGACGCTCTCGACGGCGGATGCCTCCACCCTCACGGTCGGTGCAGGAGCGCTGTCAGTCGATACCGCAGCCAATGCCTCGGCCACCATTGCCAACATCGACGTGGCCCTGGCCAGCATCAGCACCTCTCGTGGCAAGGTCGGTGCCTACATCAACCGCCTCCAGCACACGATCTCGAATCTGGGTGTCCAGTCCGAGAACATCAGTGCCGCCAAGAGCCGGATCATGGACCTCGACATGGCCAAGGAAGTGGTCCACATGTCGAAGTCCCAGATCCTCAGCCAGTCCGCAACCTCGATGCTGGCCCAGGCCAACCAGAGCTCGCAGGGCGTGCTCAGCTTGCTGCGCGGCGGATAAGCGTCGCTCGGCGCGATGCTTGCCGCATCGCCTTGAAGCGCAAATCATTCAATCGCTCATCCAGAAACTGAAATGGGATACCGGTGCAGGCAGACTGCC
>JBEIFE010000170.1:0-4906 GCA_040382575.1 Candidatus Sericytochromatia bacterium | reverse complement strand
GCCGAGGTCACGACGCTCAGCTGCCAGCCATGGCGGATCCGACGGAGCGTGAGCCCGGGAGGAGCCTGGAAAGCCGGCTTCGTCGAACGGTCCTGCCGTACGGGCACGACGGGGCGGTCGGTACGGGGTCGGGGTCGGGGCGTTTCTGGCCTCGCCGGGCGAGCCTCCACGACCTGTACAGGCGGGGTGGGCGGCTCTGCCGTGGGTGTCGGGTCCGGCACGGAGTCGGGCTGGATCTGGAAGGCGTGGCGCCACTTGCCTCCCGCGATTGGGCGCGAGGTGAGCGTGAATTCCGAGGCTCGCGAAAGATCGAAGACCAGTCGGACCCCACCGACGGTCTCGTTTTGACGGAGCCGGATCCCGCGGATCGGGGTGCCGGGAATACCGGGCAACGAGGAGCGAGCGCCCAGGTAGAGGCTTCCCGGAAAGTCCACCACCCAGCGTTCAGGCCCCGACAGGTGAAAGGGTCTGCTGGCCATCGGCGCATCGGAGTCGAGGATCACCTCGTGGCGACGCTTGTCGTAGCCGAAGAGCTGGATGCTTACAGGGTCATCGGCGGCCAGGGTCGGTTGCCCCCACAGGCTGACCACGAGGGGAAGGACCGAGATGAGCCGGCGCCAGAGGGGGGTCACGAGGCGTGTTCCGGCCAGGAGTTGACCTCATCTGGCCGCCCGATCGGGGACGCCAGATCGAACGCGCCTATGCGGACCTGGATCGGACCCGCGGGCGTGACGATCCGGACATGCTGGACCCCGGTGAACTCGGTCAAGGTCAGGACCAGGCTCCGGATGGCGATCGCAGAGGGAGTCGCCTCGGGGGCATTCTGCCAGACGACGGTGGCCTCACCGCCGCGGATTCCGGCCCAGCCGAGCCGGGTACGGGCCGATCGAGCGCCTTTCATGAATGATTGCAGGTCTTCGGGGGGACCTTCATGCCAGCGGGCGAAGGTCTCCCGGACCGGTTCGGGCCCCGCCGTTCCGGGAAGAGGAATGCGGACGGGGGCAAGCAGCGAATCTCCCGGTAGCGGGAAGTAGAGCATGGCGGCGAGACCTGTTTCCTCCCCACCCTGGTACAGATTCTCGAAAGCGGGATCCGTGGGACTGAAGGGCCGCTCGAGGTCGAGGTGCGTGCCCTTCAACGGGACCCCTGCCGGGGTCAGGAGGCGTAACCGGACGTCCTCGAGCGGGACGACCGTCGCAGCCGTCTTGACGAGGGCAGAGGCCAGGAATTGCTCATCCGAGCTCCCGCTCCCGTGCTCGGGGATCGTCACGTCCAGCTCGAGATGCGGTCCATTCAGGGAGCGCACGGCCACGTGGGAGCCACTCGCGATCGCCTGACGCAGCTCCTTCGAGGGCGGCTCTCTCAGACTCTCGAGCGTCGCCTCGATGGCCTTCGCGGGGTCTCTGGGGGTGTCCAGCGCCCGCGACACGGGGACGAGAAACATCCGCTGGGCATCCGTGTAGTGCAGCGTCACGTGACGTTCGACGCGCCCAGGCGAACACCCCGTGGTGGCGACGAGCCAGCCCACGAGTCCGAGCGAGGCGAACCCCCTTCTCATCCGATGCTTCCCTGGCCGGTGAGGCTCGCGAGTAGATCCTCCGGCAGGTCGAAGCTGGCGCTCACGCGCTGCACGTCATCGAGATCCTCGAGGCGGTCAACCAGCCGTAGCAGCTTGCGGGCCATATCGGGATCGGTGACCTCGGTGAGGTTGTCCGGCAGGTCGATGAGACCGGCATCGCGGTGCTTCCAGCCCGCGGCCTCGATGGCCTCGATCACCGCCTGGAAGTCGGCAGGTGAGCAGAGGATCTCCCACGCGCCCTCATGGGCTGTCAGGTCCGAGGCTCCCGGATCGAGCACGACGCTCAGCACGGTGTCCTCGTCGAGGCGCCCCCCCGGATCCTCGACCCACACCTGTCCCATCTCTCGGAACATCCAGCCGACGCAGCCCGTCTCGCCGAGGTTGCCACCGACCTTGGTGAAGGCGGCGCGCAGGTCAGCAGCCGTGCGGTTACGGTTGTCCGTGAGGGCCCGTATCACGATCCCGGCGCCGCCGGGTCCGTAGCCCTCGTAGACGAGTTCCTCGAGCTGGTCGCCGCTGTCGAGGCCGCTGCCCTTGGCGATTGCCCGCTTGATGTTGTCGTTGGGCACCCCGGCGGCTTTCGCGCGATCGATGGCCTGTCTCAGGCGAAAGTTAGCGGCGGGATCTCCACCGCCCGAGCGTGCCGCGACGATGATCTCGCGCGAGGTCTTGGTGAAGATCGCGCCCCGCTGGGCGTCCTGCTTGGCCTTGGTGTGCTTGATGTTGGCCCACTTGGAATGACCGGCGATGGGTCCCACCTCCCTGGAAGGCCCTGGCCCGGCAAGCGTGGGGCGCTTGCCAGTCTCACGGGCCGAAAACATCCGATGCCGTCACTTTCAGTATATCACCCGCGGATCCGCGCCCGGTAGGGTGATCGCGCTCGTGCAGGGGGGGCTACAGGGTCCCGTGACGCCAACTTCAGGAAAATAATTTGCCCTGGAAACGCTCGGGGTCTTGCTTTTTTCAATTCGACGTTTCTATAATCGGCCCAAGGTTAATGAACCAATGTTACGAAAAGGTTCTCCACTCTGCCCCTGGGCTCGAAAGGACGTGGTTCCGTGAACAAGGAAGAACTCATCAAGGCGATCAGCCTCAAGGCCAAGATTTCTCAGAAGGAAGCTGGCGAGATCCTCAATGCGACGCTCGAGGTCATCTCGAACAGCCTGGGCCGTGGTCAGAAGGTCACGCTCGTCGGCTTCGGCACCTTCCAGGTCCGTTCTCGCGCGGCTCGTGACGGTCGCAACCCCCGCACGGGTGATGTCCTCAAGATTCCTGCCAAGAAGACCCCCGTCTGGACGGCCGGGAAGAACCTCAAGGAGCGCATCGAGGGCGGCCGCAAGAAGCAGATGGCCGGCAGCCGTTCGCGCTGATCGTCGCATAGGTTCACGCAAGAACCCCCGACTCAGGTCGGGGGTTCATCTTTGTTTACACGGGAAAGGCGCATTGCCAGACGTTTTGATGAAGTTGTCCATCCTTTGTCAAATACGGGCGGCTTGAAAGATGAAGACATGTAACGATTGTCCGCTCCCCCCTGCTCTCTCTCGATGGCGGGTCATGTCTCATCCGGGGTAAGAAGAATCGGCTCGAGTCGAGGAAGATGCCATCGATGACGGCGGTGCCGTGGCGAGGAGGCTTCTGCTGACAATGCTGTCGACCCGTTCCCGGCACGAGTTCTGGAAGGCCGTCGAGGCCACGCCTGCAGGCGTTATCGAGGAGACTCTGCGCATCCTCGCCCCGTGGGTGATCCAGGTGGCGGTCACGATGGTCCTGATGGCCCACCTGCCCGTGCGCGTGGTCTCGGTGGCTCTCGCGGGCTGGCTCGCGGGCTTTGTCCTGGCCTGGGGGATCGGTCGGGGGCTGCCAGCAGCCTGGATGTCCGGGCTCACGGTCGTCTTCCCGATGGCCGGCGCGGCCGCAAGCCTGCGGGGGATGGATGCCGATGTCCCGAGATCCCTCGCTCTCCTCGCCCTCTGGCTGCTGCTCCACCTGGTCTTCGATGGCGCGGTCCGCATGCGGCTGCTGGTCGGGGGCAATCCGCCAAGGTTCGTCTGGCCGTGCTGGCGCCCATCCTCTGACGACTGGATCCCTCGCTCCCTTCCTGATGCTCTGAAGAGCCAGGTGATTGCAGCATGTCGGGATGGGGTTGGCGGGGTCCGGCCTGACCCTCGAGATCTGGACCTTCTGGACCTGACCTGGCCCTGTACCTCCGCGGAGGTCGCGCGCGCATTCACGCGACGCATGGGGGCCCTGCTCACCGGGGATCCGGGGGTGGCCGAACGTGTCCGCGCTCTCCGCGAGCTCGGTCGCGCCAGACAGCAGGTCGATGATGCCATCCGGATCGCACGCGAGCCGGAGCAGATCGGCTTTCCGGCGCCGGCCGAGCTCTGGCGTGCCCTTGCTGATGGGATCGATCCCCCCGTGCTCGGGCAGGCTCTCCGCTTGCTCGACCCCGTGGAGAGTGTCAGGCGATCTGGGCCGGTACGGAGGCGGCCGTGGTTGCACCGGGTGGGGGCCCTGGCGGTAATGACCGGGATGATTCTCGGGCCCGTGCTGGGTGCCCTCGTGCTCGTCGAGACGCACGGAACCCTGGCTCCCGGTGACCCTGGGGACCGCGGGAGCCACCACGACTACATCGTGAAGAAGGACGGAGTTTCGAGCGCATTCGTCTGGGTGCCGGAGTTCGAGGCGTTTCAGCTGATCGTACCCGGGAACTGTGGCGCGGGAAACCGGAGCTTGCCGGTGGGGTTCTGGGTGGCTGACCGACCGATGCACGGCAGGGAAAACGTCGACTGGGCGCGTGAGACTTTCGGGGGCTTCTACGCGGGCAAGTACGAGGCGAGTCGGGCAGATTCCCGGCCGGGAAACACCTCGACGGGGTCCGAAGCGATGGCCGGATCGAGGAATACCCTGAAGGTGGTCCCCTTCTGCCCGCCCTGGACGGATGTGAACTGGATCGAAGCCAGCCAGGCCTGCGAGGCATACGATCCGGCAAGTCATCTCATGCGAGACGACGAATGGACGGCCCTGGCCGTGTGGTCGATGATCCACGACCACACGGTTCGCGGGAACAACAGCGCGTCGCTTTCGGATGCGGAGGATGCCCGGATCCGCTTCGTGGTGGATCCGACCGGACGGATGCATCAGCGGGCGCTGACTGGCAGTGGCACCCGTTCCGACTGGTCAGACGGAATGAACCTGACGACCCATACGGGCACGACGGTCGGCGTATACGACCTGAACGGAAACGTGTGGGAGTGGACCTCGGCCCTGGGCGGGATGGTCGGGACGGGTCGATATGCCGTGAATGATGGCGACACCGGGGTTTCG
>JBEIFE010000169.1:0-4907 GCA_040382575.1 Candidatus Sericytochromatia bacterium | reverse complement strand
TGCTCGTCGGCCAGATCGTCAACTCGAATGCGGCATGGATGGCCAGGAGCCTCGCCGAACTCGGGGTCGACCTCCATCATGTCTCGGTGGTGGGGGATAACCTTCCTCGCATCGTGGAGGCGCTCCAGCAGGCCTGGTCGCGAGTCGACCTGGTGCTCGTCACCGGCGGACTGGGCCCCACCAGCGACGATCTCACGCATGAGGCCTTGGCCTGCTTTCTGGGGGTGGACCTCGAGACGGACGCGACGGTGCTCAGCGACCTGCGCAATCGCATGAAGCGACACGGACGAGGACTGCTTCACGGTGAGGATCGCATGGCGGCCTTCCCAGCCGGTGCGTCGATCCTGGATAACCCCACGGGCACGGCGTCGGGTGTCCACGTGACGTGGCAGGGACGCGATGCGTTCACCTTTCCGGGCGTCCCGCACGAGATGAAAGCCATGTGGGAAGCCCATCTCGAACCGTGGATCCAGGCGCGGACGGGCGCGATCATCCGGTCACGCGTTCTTCGATTCGTGGGGATCGCCGAAGCCGATCTGGCGGGCCGGGTCCAGGATCTGCTCGACGGAACCAACCCTTCCGTGGCTCCCTACGCGGGTGGGGGCGAGGTGGTCCTCCGCGTCACGGCAAAAGCCCCGAACCTCGACGCGGCGGATCGGATGCTCACTCCCGTGGTGAACGAGATCCGGGCTCGCGTGGGAACCTGGTGCTATGGCGAGGGGGAAGCCCCTCTGCCGGCGGTCGTCGGTCAGTTGCTACGCGATCGCCATGAAACCCTGGCCACCGCGGAATCGTGCACGGCGGGTCTCATCGCGAGCCGGATCACGGACATCGCCGGTTCCTCCGACTACTTCCTCGGTGGGGCAGTCGTGTACAGCGTGGCCGAGAAGGTCCGACAGCTGGGCCTGGATCCGGCTTTCGTGGAGCAGTACGGTCATGTGAGTCCGGAGGTGTCCGTGGCGATCGCCGAGCGGGTCCGCGAGCGTAGTGGCGCCACGTGGGCCCTGGGGGTCACGGGTTTTGCAGGTGGCGCCATCCATGCGCCCGATCCGGCCAACGGCACGGTCCACGTGGCGCTCTCGGGCCCCACCGGGACGGAGGTCTTGACCCATCGCTTCGGGTCCCTGCCGCGCGAGCAGGTGAAGCTGTTCACGAGCCAGCGCGCCCTGGCCATGCTCTGGAGAGCCCTCCAACCAGAATGAAGCCCGCCACCTGGCAGGTGACGGGCCTTGCACGGACGAGTCGGGACAGGGTCAGAAGCGCGTCAGCACTCCGCCGAAGAACCCGGTGAGCGGCGTGGTGGCGGTGCCTACCGGGAAGTCCTGGAATGACAGGCCGAACCCGAGCGCCAGGGCCGGGGAAAGATGCACATCGAGACCAAGCTCGTTCCCCCAGACCCACGGCGACCAGCCGGTCGTGTGGCTCAGCATGCTGCCCTGAAACTTCCAGGTCAGGGCAAAAGGCGAATCGGGCAGCCTCACGTAGGCCAGATTCCCGAGCGCGGGTCCGATTCCCCCGGCGACGGTCGAATCGAAGGTCGATAGCGTGCGCAGTCCCGCATAGGGCTGGACCTGAACGGGGCCCAGGAACGGTAGGCGATACCCCCCCACGAGATCGAGGTCGAGGGCCGTACCCCCCTCCTGGCTGGACACGATCCGGTTGGCCCGGAACCTTGCCCGCGCATCGACCATCCAGAACCAGGCATCGGGATACTGGACGTGCCGGAGTCGCAGACCGGGAAGCGTGACATTCGCTGCCCCGACCAGTCCGTCGAATCGCCAGGGCAACGTCTCCTGCAGACGGAACGGCCCCTCGGCCTGACGCTTTTCCTCGACCTTGATGTCCCGGGTCTCGGTGATCAGCTTGCGAATCTGGGGCACGGTCTGGCTGATCGCCTGCGCATACTGGAAACGGGTGAGTTCCTGGTTACCTCGGAAGGTATCATCCGGAAAACCGACCATCACGCGATATCGTGACGACACCTCCAGGATATCCCCGTGAGCCCAGTCCCTGGTATCGAGATCCTTGAACCGGGACGTGGCAGGGATGGCTCCCGAGGGTCGCACGACATCGATCGCCCGCGCCAGGTCCATCAACCGTCGGACGACATGCGCCATCTCGTCACGCGTGACGGTATGGTTCGCCTGGAAACGATTCTCATCGACGCCCGGTGTTCCCTCGAACAGACCGTACTCGTTGGCGAGCACGAGGACCTCGTCACGCTCCACCCCCGGCTTGAGGTCTGCGAACACGTTGAGCTGGCGATCGGCAGGCCGCCAGCTCGCCCCCGAGAACTCCTCGAGATCCCGCAACAGAACAGCCAGACTGCTCGCGAACTGGCCGCGGGTGAAGGGCTGATCTCCGCGGAAGGTTCCGTCGGGATAGCCCTTCATGAGGTCACGCCGGATGGAGACCTCGGCGACCCCCTGCTCGGCCCAGTGACCGGCCGGGATGTCCTTGTACGTATCCGAAGCCTCGCCAGCCAGAGCAGGCGCAGCCACCAGAAGAGCGAGTGACACGAAGGCTATCGTCGAGAAAGCGCGCATGAAAGCGGCGATCCTTTCCTGAAACGGGACATGCTCGCGCCATGGTGGGACGTGAGCCGCACAGCGTCAAGGATCGCAGTCACATGTGACTAGATACCCGCTCCATCGATGAAGAGCTGGACGGGATCGCGAACGGGTTCATGAGGAAGTCCCGAGGGTTCATCAGGACCGAGTTCCGGCATGAAGGAACTCCGGCTGATGGGGGCCGTGACGCGCTTTCCTTCGAGAGCCTCGATGCGACGCGCAAGCGCGCGGATGGCCTCAGCCTCGGGATCCGGGAGGACCTCCACCCGCCGATCCGGGTCAGGCGGCACACGATCGCGACCTTCGACCACGCGACCCGGAATGCCCACCACCGTGGCGCCGGGCGGCACGTCCCGCAGCACGACGGAATTGGCTCCGATCCGCGCACCATCTCCCACGGTGATGTTTCCGAGGACCTTGGCACCTGCCCCGATGACGACGCCGTTCCCGAGGGTGGGATGGCGCTTGGCCGATTCCTTGCCGGTCCCTCCCAGCGTGACGCCATGGTAAATCAGACAATCGTCACCTATCTCGGCCGTCTCGCCGATGACGATGCCCATGCCGTGGTCCAGGAAGAGACGCTGCCCGATACGCGCCCCGGGATGGATCTCGATTCCCGTCAGGCCGCGCGCGAACTGCGACAGCATCCTGGGAAGAAGGCGCAGGCCTCGGCGGTAGAGGGCATGGGAGACCGAGTGCACGACCTGGACAAGGACCGCAGGATAACAGAGCACGACCTCGAGCAGGCTGGTGGCTGCCGGATCCCGCGCCAGGATGGAGGTGACGAGGTCTCGCAGGGCCATCAGGGAACGCTCGCGATGGCATGCGCGGGTTGCGGGACCACATTCTGGAAGAGCGGAGTGCTCAGGTAGCGCTCACCACAGCTCGGCAAGATGACCACCACCATCTGACCGGCAAGCTCGGGACGACGAGCCACCTCGACGGCTGCCGCGACCGCCGCGCCGCTCGAGATTCCCACGAGGATACCTTCTTCACGCGAGACCCGACGCGCCCACTCCATCGCCACCTCGGACGGGATGCGTGCGATCTCCCCGAGGGAACCATCCCGCAGCCCTGCCAGAAAGTCGAGATCGAAGAGACCGGGCACGAAGCCCGCACCGATACCCGCAATCTTGTGAGGAGCAGGCTCACCGCCCGAGAGGACGGGACTTTCGGCGGGCTCCACGGCCACGTACCGGATACGAGCACTCCGCTCGCGCAGGCCCTGGTACAGGCCGTTGATCGTGCCGCCCGTGCCGACACCCGAGACCACGACCGCGACCTCGCCGTCGGTGTCTTCCCAGATCTCGCGGGCCGTCGTGGTCGCATGGATGGCCGGATTGGCAGGATTGTCGAATTGTCCGAGCATGTATCCATCGGACGTCGCCGCGAGCAGTTCCTGGGCACGGGCCACCGCACCGCGCATCCCCTTCGGGCCTTCCGTGAGGACGATCTCGGCCCCATAGGCCGCGAGCATGGCCTTGCGCTCCCAGGACATCGTCTCCGGCATGGTGAGGACCAGGCGGTAACCCCGTGCCGCCGCGACGAAGGCCAGGGCAATGCCCGTATTGCCACTGGTCGGCTCGATGAGCGTCGTCCGACCGGGTGCAATGAGGCCGCGGGACTCGGCATCATCGATCATGGCAATACCGATGCGGTCCTTGACCGAACTGGCCGGGTTGTAGCTCTCGACCTTGGCGACCACGCGCGCGACACATCCGTCCGTGACCCGGTTCAGCTGGACCAGCGGCGTGTGGCCGAAGCGTTCGGTGAGACAGTTCGCGATGCGGGCCATGGAAACCTCCTGGAAGTCGAGGGGCACGTGCGGTCCTCATTTTACGGGAGGGGGGCCACCGCTACCAGGCCAGGACAGCCAGGCATCCGTATCAACCCGGGACGAGATCGGGCTCGCTCCGGTAGCGCATCGTCTGGCTCGTGACCTCCCCCGTGCCGGAATCGTAAAGGTTCATCCGATCGAGCGGTCCCGCATAGAAATGCAGGCTCACGAGGCGGCGATCGCCCTCCCCCCCGTTTCCCAGGCGGTGGATCATGCCTTCCGGGGCCACGGAGAGGCTCTCGGGACCGTGCATCAGGGTCTTCACGATCCGGGGCACGGCCCCGTCCTGGATCCGGAAGATCTCCTCTCGCATGGCGCCCTCCACGACCCGGACGACCCCGAAGGACCGTCCGTGATCGTGGATGCTGGTGGCCTGGGACCCCATCCAGCAGAGACAGACGCATTCGAACAGTTCGTCCCGGTGGACGAGGTTCCGTGCGTACGCCTCCTCCGAGAAGGCGATGCGCCCCTCGAGCAAGGCCGGCGTGATCTCGAGCCTC
>JBEIFE010000168.1:0-4926 GCA_040382575.1 Candidatus Sericytochromatia bacterium | reverse complement strand
CAGACGCTCGCGCTGGCACGAAACGTACCGCGACATCGCCTGGGGATGGTCGAGCCGGGAAGGAACGCCCGCGTTCGTGACGGCAGGGTCGCTCGCATGCTGGAGGGGCAGGTCCCAGGTGATGGCCCGGGCGATGGTGACGGCCTCATTCCATGCGGACGACCCGACAGGCATCCTTCCACGCCGGGTCTGGTCATCGAACCACAGCACCTGAGGACCACGCGTCCCGGCGGCGATGAGGTCGATCAGCTTGGCCACGGGTTCGAGACCTTCCGCGAGTACCAGCGAGGAAGGAGTTGTCCCACCCCCGTGGTAGAGGACCCGGACTTGCTGGC
This sequence comes from Candidatus Sericytochromatia bacterium, assembly GCA_040382575.1. Classification (GTDB taxonomy): domain Bacteria; phylum Cyanobacteriota; class Sericytochromatia; order S15B-MN24; family UBA4093; genus JAYKJE01. The sequence goes on along the minus strand of JBEIFE010000168.1, from coordinate 4,591 downwards.
CGTCCACCTCCACGTCGACCGGCGTCGCCACCTGCAAAGGCATATCGAGACGCGCCCAGCGTTCCCGCACATCCGGTCGCCCCGTCAGGTCCTCGAGCCAGGCCATGGCCTCGTCCCGGGTCAAGGCCGGAGCCGGCCGCTGAGGTCCTCGCGGCTGATGCACGGCCTCGAGTAGAATCCGCTCGAGGACGGGGGCAGACACGGGAACGGCGAGAGGCCCCGTCGGACGTGCCGGCAGGGGGCGCGTGACGCGCAAGGCTGCCTGAGAAACGCTCGCATCCCCGTCGAGCGCCACGTCACGAGACAGGTTCGCCCCGTCGAGCACGCGGCGGACATCGGCAAGAGAGGGAAGGGCACGCAGACGGGCCAGTTCCTGGGAAACCTGCAGCGCATCCAGCGACCCCGGCCGCAGCGTGGGCTTTCTGGAGGTCGCGGAAGACGGGGGGAGCGTCCCCGGAGGCATGGGAGCAGCGGCGGCCTGAGCCGCGTGCCTGGTCCGTCCTGTCTGGATCGAAAGATCCATGCCTGCCTCCGACGTCTGGATGTCAATATCTGTATTCCCGCAAGCGCTTCAAGGGAAACGGAGGAGCATGAAAATCCAGGCCCGGATGCAAGCACCAGGACCATTCCGGGTATGAAAAGGTCATGACGACTGGACGTGAGCGCCCCGCGAATGGATCTCCCCCTGGACGCGACTTCCTGTCCTGGGGCAAACAACTGCTCCGGAAGCATCTGGAACAGCGAGAAGACCCGTCGCAGCGCAAGACCAGCCCCCTGCTCGAGGAGCCGGTCATCAGGCGATCGCCCGGAACCTCCCTCCTCCAGCAGGATGGCCTGTGGCTGGAAAACCCTCGCCACGTCTCTCTGTCTGAACTGGCGCGGTTACCGATCGTGCTCTGTGACGTACGCGACATCCCGCTGGTCCAGCGCCTGGCAGCCGGTCAGGCGGATCTGGCGCCGGAGGAAGAACAGAAGGTCCTGGAGCGGATGACGCAGATGGCCCGCGAGGTCGGTCCAGCCTTCGCTTCGATGCCCGACCTCCGGCCCAGAGGTCGCTTCGCCGGTCTGGACCTGGTCGATGCCCTGGAACGAACGGCCGTGCGAGACATCCTGGATTTTCTGGCCTACCTGAAGTCGCAAGGAAAGACCTTCACCGAACGGCCTCTGCGCTTCACGGAAACCTACGTGGCGTGGCTCGTGGACCACGGTTCGACCTGAACACGGGTGCCTCACAGGGATCGCCCGTGGTATCCTGAGGACGATGAGAGCTGCATGGAAGTGTCCTACTCCTGTCCCTTTCCGGGGTCTCTCGATCTCGTGCGGACTTCTGCTGGTCGCCTGTCACGCGGGTCGTCCAGAGGCGCCACCCGATCCTTCCCTTCCGGCGGGTACGGTCCTTCGCGATGTCGAGGTCGTCGAGTTCAGCGACGGACGCAAGCTCTGGGACCTGAAGGCCAGTCACGTTCACATCGCACCGGGCACGGTGGCGGCTTCCGTTGTTGAAACCGAGGCACGCTTCTGGTCTCATAAGCGTCCGGTGAGTCGCCTGAAAGCTCCCGAGGCCGTGTTCGAATCGACCAGCGGAACGCTCGTGCTGAAGGGTAAAGTTCTCGGGGAGTCGCTCGAACGTCCCCTGCGAGTCACGGCCGGAGAAGTCGTTTGCAGGCCCGGGGACGGGACGATGACGGCTCTTGGTGGAGTCAGCCTGGAAAGGAATCGGGACCACCTGGTGGCACCGACCATGAAAGCCGACCTGACCCTGCGACGCGTCACGCTCGGGTCCCCTGTCCACGCACGGCTGGTCCTGAGGTTTCCAGGTTGAAGACGTTCCGCATGCTTATCCTCACCCTTCTCGCCTCGTCTGGCCTGAACGGATGGAATACCGCAATGGCCGCTCATCCCGTGTCCGAGGTGACCGTTGACGAACTCGAATTGACGGCACAGGAGACCTCCTTCGATGGTCCCCTGCACCGATATCGGGTGAACGGGAAGGTTCACGTCACGGTCCGGGACCTGGACGTACGGTGCGAACAGGCGGATATCTTCCTTTCCGGAGACGACTCCCGGGTCGTGCGTCTCGAATGCTCGGGTGAGGTCATCGCCCGTCGAGGCAAGAACCTGTTCCGCAGCGCACGGGTTACCTACTGGGTTTCAGAGCGTCGGCTCCTGGCCCAGGGGGGTACGCGTACCGTCATCACCCTACCGGCAGCCTCGAAGAGCGTCCGATGATCGAGACTCGAAATCTCCAGAAGTCCTACCGTCAAAGACGCGTCGTCAACGATGTGTCCATCCAGGTCCAACGGGGCGAGGTCGTCGGATTGCTCGGGCCGAATGGCGCAGGAAAGACGACCACGTTCTACATGGTCACGGGACTGGTCAGGCCCAACCAGGGTGAGATCCTCCTCGACGGGGAAGAGGTCAGCCGGCTCCCCATGCACCTCCGGGCTCGCAAGGGGATCGGTTACCTGGCCCAGGAACCCTCGGTTTTCCGGAAGCTGACCGTCGAGGAAAACCTCCTCGCCATCTGGGAACTGCGAGGCGTGTCGCGCGTCGAGCAACGCGAACGCCTCGAGCATCTCCTGGATGAATTCAGTCTCCACAAGATCCGGAAGTCCCGTGGCTATCAGCTGTCGGGTGGCGAGCGTCGCCGGGTGGAGATCGCGCGTGCGATGGCGACAAATCCGAGTTTCCTGCTCCTGGACGAACCGTTCAGTGGCATCGACCCGCTCGCGATCTCGGACATCCAGAAGATGATTCGCCAGCTCAAAAGTCGCAATCTGGGCATCCTTATCACCGATCACAACGTGCGAGACACCCTGGCCATCACGGACAGGGCTTACATCCTTGCCGAGGGAAAGATCGTGGTCCAGGGGTCGCCCGAGTACATCGCGAGTAACGAGCTGGCCCGAAAGTTCTATCTGGGCGAAGAGTTCAGTCTGTGAGACTCCGTCTCTCGATCCTGGATCGCTACCTGACGACCGAGCTCGGCGGCCCTTTCCTGTTCGGCGTGGCCGCCTTCACGGCCATCATGACGGCCACCTCGGTCCTGTTCGAGCTCATCCGGCTGATGGTGCGATTCGGGATCCCGCTGGGCACCGTGCTCCAGATCGTGGCGCTCAAGCTGCCACAGATGGCCTTTTACTCCTTCCCGATGTCCATGCTGCTGGCCAGTCTGCTGGCCTTCGGCCGGCTATCCGGCGACAGCGAGGTCACGGCCTTGAAGGCCTGCGGAGTGGGGCTCGGACGCATCGTGGCCCCCGTGGCCATCATCGGTCTGCTGGTCAGCGCTCTGACGGTGGGGGTCAACGAGTTCGTGGTGCCCGAGGCCGAATGGCAGGCTAGGAATCTTCTTTACGAGGCCCAGAATCGCCAGAAGCTCCCCACCAACCGGGACAACGTCTTCTATCAAGAATTTGACGGTGGACGACTGAAACGGGTCTTCTATGCGCGTAGCTTCGACGGTCAGACCATGGTGAACACCCTGGTCCAGGAGTTCGACGGCGATCGCCTCGACCGTATCATCCGCGCCAGCCGGGCCAGAAACCGGAATGGAGCCTGGGTCTTCGAGGATGGCTCGCTCTACCAGCTCGCCGAGAACGGGGAGTTCCGCACCTTCGTACGGTTCCGGGAACAGATCGTCAACCTGCGCGCGGCCCTCCTGGATCTATCTCGCGAGTCCCGGAGCCCCACCGAGATGAGCCTGCGAGACCTGTACGCGCACGCCAGGAGGGTTGAAGAGAGCGGCGAACGGGGCAACGGCCTCAACGAATTGTGGGTACAATGGCACCAGAAGCTCTCGGTGCCGTTCGCGAGCGTCGTGTTCGTGCTGATCGGGGCCCCTCTCGGCCTCAAACCGCAGCGCAGCTCGTCCTCTCGGGGCCTGGGCCTGAGCATTCTGATCATCTTCGTCTACTACCTGGTCATGTTCATCAGCATGGCACTGGGACAGACGGGGACTCTTCCCCCGTGGCTTGCGGGATGGTTGCCGAACACGATCGGTGCCAGCATCGGTCTCGGCCTCATCTGGCGGGCCTCCAAAACCTGATCACTCCACTAGAGGAGGTTCTCCCTTGTCCACGCCCGAAACCCTGACCCGACAGGACTACAAGGTCGCCGACATCTCGCTGGCCGAATGGGGACGGCGCGAGATCGCGATCGCCGAGACCGAGATGCCCGGTCTGATGGCCCTGCGCGATCGCTACAGTGCGACGAAGCCTCTGGCCGGTGCGCGTATCGCCGGGTCTCTCCACATGACGGTTCAGACGGCCGTCCTCATCGAGACCCTGGTCGCCCTGGGAGCCGAGGTCCGCTGGTCCAGCTGCAACATTTTCAGCACGCAGGACCATGCTGCCGCGGCGATCGCAGCTGCGGGCATTCCCGTCTTTGCCTGGAAGGGAGAGACCGAGGAAGAATACGACTGGTGCATCGAGCAGACGGTTCGCTGGCCTGACGGCAGTGCACTGAACATGATTCTCGATGATGGCGGCGACCTGACGAAGTTGGTCCATGAGAAGTTCCCGGCCCTGCTCGATGGCATCAAGGGTATCAGTGAGGAAACGACCACCGGCGTGCACCGCCTCTACCAGATGGT
>JBEIFE010000167.1:0-4928 GCA_040382575.1 Candidatus Sericytochromatia bacterium | reverse complement strand
GGGAATCGCGCAGCGGAGCATGAAACCCGTGGGCCACGCGGGCCAGTTCGGCCAGGGCACGGGGATTCGCCCTCGATACGGCAGGCTGGCCATCGGGTGCCAGATGGGGGCGCGGACGACCGAACAGGTCCGGGTTTCCGGGCACCGGCATGGGTTCTTCGCTCCCGACGCCCGCCACGACGAGACACGTGCCCCGTCGAGCCAGTTGACGCGCCTGCTGCACGGCCTGTCCCGACAGGAACTCTCCGTCGGATACCAGGACGATCTGCCCATCCTGTCCCGGGAGCAGAGCGGACGCGTGAGCCAGGGCCCGTTCCAGATTGGTTCCGGGAGTCAGCCGGTCCTGCCGACGCTCGACCTGGGCCAGCAGCACGGAAACGGCACCGGGATCGACCGTCAGCGGACACAGCGTCACGGCCTCGTCCGCGAATCCCACGAGCCCGACCCGGCCTCCGGGATGCAGAGGCAGCCAGGCGGCGACCAGGGCCTCGAGGAACTGCCGCGCGCGGGCGAGGCGCGTCTCGGTGCCATCCTGCACCTGCATGCTGAGACTGAGGTCCAGGACGAGCACCAGACTGTCCCGGGAGGAGGGGGTCTGGCGGGGGGCCCCGCCGGGACCTGCCAGAGCCAGGCTCACGAGGGCCAGACAGACGATCATGCCCCACGTGCCCCGTCGCTCGGCAGCACCGGCCCCGAGGTCGAGGCGACGGAGCAACTCACCATCCGACCAGCGATCGCGGCGCAGACTCAGCCGGTGATCTCCCGCCCGCCACCAGAGCCATGCCAGGACGGGTGTCAACCACAACAGCAGGGCCCACGGGCGCTCGAAAGTCATCCTGGACGCCTCTCGAGACGAAGCACGCTTGCCGGCCCCACCCGGAGAAACGTCTCGGCGAGCAGCAAGAGCAGGGCGATCGCCAGGGGCCAGGCTGTCCGGTCTTCACGTGGCTGCTGGTCCGCCACCGTGATGCGAGAACGCTCGAGCTGAGCGATTTCCCGGTAGGCCTGCAACAGGCGAGCCGGGTCGGTGGCGCGGAAATAATGCCCCCCCGTTCTCTCGGCGATCGACTTGAGCGCAGTTTCGTCCATCCGAGGGACGACGAGCGAACCGTCGCGGTTACGCAGGTAGGACTTGCGACCGAACTCATCGAGGATGGGAATGGGCGCCCCACCCGGTCGGCCGATGGCGATCGTGTAGACCCGGACTCCCCGGCTCCGGGCCATGCGGGTCGCATCGGCCGGGAGCAGATATCCCGAGTTGTTCTCACCGTCCGACAGCATCACGATGATCCGGCTCTTGGCCCCCTGCTCGCCCAGGCGATAGAGGGCGTTTCCGAGACCGTCCCCGATGGCCGTCCCGTCCTGCCCGACGGTCTCGAAGTCGACCCGGTCGAGGGTACTCAGGAGCGCGGCGTGGTCGGTGGTCAGGGGACAGAGAGTCACACTCCTTCCCGCGAACGCGACCAGACCGATGCGATGCTCGGGCGATCGAGAGACGAAGTCCCGCAACACCCGCCGGGCAACCTCGAGCCGATTGTCAGGCTGAAAATCTTCGGCGCGCATGGAGCCCGATAGGTCGAGCGCGAGCATCACATCGATCCCCATGCGGACCGAGTCGGTCCGCTTGCCCGGGCCCTCGGGTCCGCTCAGAGCGACGATGAGAGCGGCGATCGCCAGGAGTCTGCAAACTCGCTCTCCCCAGGCCGTCCATCGGCCGGAAGTCACCGGTCCCAGCCACGACAGGGTGGCCATGGGCAGAACCTCGCGAGTTAGGGGACGACGCCTGATCATGCGCCAGAGTAGAGCGCCCCAGGGCAGGAAGAGCAGCAGGGCCTCGGGGTGCCTCAAGCGAACTCCTCCGGTCGATCGAGACCATCCAGTAACCTGGATGCGAGGGTGAGCCGACTCGCGACCACGTCTGCCGAGATCCGCTCACCGGAGAACTTCACGCGGTCGCAGGTCTCGAGCAGGATGCGGTAGGCCCGTTGCTCGTCGCCCGGCACCGACTGGTTCTCCAGGCGTTCCAGCAACTCGGAGGTCGTGAGACGACGACCGGGCACTCCATGTCGCTGCCGGGCGAGATCCCGGACGATGTCTCCGAGTTGCTCGCAGACCTGGAGGACCTGGGCCTGGGTTTGCCGGGGGGCATGCTGAAGGGCCTCGAGCCGTCCTCTCAGGGTGCGGGACGTGCCCGGCATCGACTGGGTCCAGACGACCGGATTCGCGACCGCCGGGCGCCGCCTGAGTTTCCGGAGCCAAAGCCCTGCGACAACCACCAGCACAAGAACGACCCCCGAAAGGAGGGCCCATGGAACTTCGGGGATCTCGTACGATTTGAGCGGACGGAGATCGTCGAGACCTTCCCGGCTGGCGGCCAGGACCGCCTTCACGGCGTTCCGAACCCGCCCGGAACGTCGGGTTTCTTGCCGCCGATGAGTTTCTCGAGATCGCCACTGAGGCTTTCAGCCTGACCCCCTCGGCCGGGGTTCAGCCCCCCTGCTTCCGGCACGGGCGGAGGCATGCCATCGGGCATGGTGGGCAGGTCCGGCGGTCTGCGGGCCAGTTCCAGCAACGGAGGAATGGTGGTGTCATCGGGGCGGGAGGCCCGGGCCTTCTCGAGCAGGTTAACCGCTTCCGCCGTCCGCCCCTGCTCGATGAGCAGCAACGCCTGGGTCCGCAAGCGGTCGAAGGCCATGTTTCGCGTGGCGTATGCTCGGTAGAGGACCTGGGGGTTCATCTCGATCATCGCCCCGTCGGAAGCGACGGCGGTGACGACTGCCGAGTTATCGAGCTTGCGTCGGCGGCGAACGGCAGGGCGCGGAGGAGGAGCTTCACTTTCCTGTTCCACGGGGGCCTGTCCGATGAGCGCCAGAGCCCAGTCCGGAAGGCCCAAATCGCCGAGGGAGCAGCCCGATAGACCGAGCACACAGACCGCGTTCACCAGAAAACGACCGACCGGGTTCATGGGATACTCCTTTGAAACCGGATCATACCCTCCCCGGATGGCGTCCAAACGCGCCAGATCGGGTATGATGGGGCCCGACCAGGAGGGCTCCATCGACGTGAAGAAGCGCATCCTCATCATCTATGAGACGGCGGGCGGCGGACATTACGCCAATGCGAAAGCCATCGAAAAAGCCATGGGACTTCGTCATCCCGACAGCGAGGTGCATCTGATGCATGTCTCGCAGACGAGCGGAAGCAAGCGCATCACGGCCCTCTACAACTCTTACAACGACCTTCTCAAGGCGGACCCGCGACTCGTCCGGTACGGATACCGGGTCATGAATGCGGTCAATGCCGAACGTCTCGTGGTTCCCCTCGTCCCGAGGGCTTACCGGAAGTTCGAGGAATATTTCCTCAAGGTCAAGCCCGACATCGTGGTCTCGGTCTTCGGTGTCTTCAACTACACCACGCGGCGCCTGCTCGACGATCTCGGATGGTCGGGCCAGGTGCCGTTCGTCATCTTCGTGACGGATCTGACCCGGAACTTCCTCAAGAGCTGGGTACACCCGGATGCCGACCTCATGATCGCCATGTTGCCCGAAACCCGCGAGCAGCTGATCGAATATGGCATGGACCCGGCACGTATCCACGTACTCGACGGCCTACCGGTGAATCCGACCTTTTCGACCCAGCATGTCGATGCAGAATCCGCTCGACGGCATCTGGGACTGGCCATCGACCGCTTCACCATCCTCGTGACCATGGGGGGGTGGCCAACAAGAACACGGTGAGATTCGCCGCTGAACTGGCCGAGAGCGGGCTCCCCGTCCAGCTCGTCGTCTGCTGTGGCCGGAACGCGGGTCTCAAGCGCCAGGTGGAAAAGCTCGCCAGCAAGGCGACGATTCCCATCCGCGTCCTCGGCTTCACGGACCAGATGCCCCTGCTGATGGATGCCTGTGACCTCGCGATCTCCAAGCCCGGGCCAGGGACCATCGCCGAACTGGTCCACAAGGAGCGTCCGTTCCTGCTGGATGGCATCTTCGCCCCGATGCCTCAGGAAATGGGGAACGTGGATTTCGTCGTGGAGCGCGGCATCGGTCGTGTCATCACGCCACGAGAGGGCGTGGTGGACTGGGTACGACGCCTGATGGACCATCCCGAAGAACTCGAGGCCATGCGCGCATCGATGCGGGCGATCCGGAATCCGGATGCGGTCTTCGATCTCGTCGAGCGCATCATGGAAGCCTAGGCTCCCCCTCCCGGGCCTGCGTGCCCCCTTGCCAGCCGTCGCTCAGTCGGTCCGGGTACGACGCTGCGCGACCAGATCCCGGTAGATCGTTTCCATCTGGGTGATCGACTCATCGAGACTGTGGTGCTGGACCAGTTCGAGGCTGCGCTTGCCCATCCGCACCCGGAGCTCGTCGTCCGAGAGTAACGTCACGAGACGAGCGGCCAGATCCTGGGGCTGTCCGGGGACATGCAGGAAGCCATTCTCGCCGTGGTGGACGATCTCGGGAATCGCAAGGGCATTGGCCCCGACCAGCGGCAGCCCGCTCGCCGCCGCCTCGAGCAGCACCATGCCCTGCAGCTCGGACTCCGACGGCAGAACCAGCACGTCGGCGGCCCGGTAGACCAGGGGAAGGAGCTGGTCGTCCACGAGGCCGGTGAACGTGGCATGTTCGGCCAGACCGCGCTCGGCGACCATGCTCTTCACATCGAGGGCCCCCGTTCCCACGAAGAGTGCGTGACAACCGACCTTCCGGTGGACCTCGGGCAAGGCGTCGACGAGCACCTCGAGGCGTTTCTCGAGAGCGAGTCGTCCCACGTAGAGGACCACGGGCCGGTCCAGGGGGACCTTGAAGCGCTTGCGGACGGCCACCTTCTCGTCGGGGCTGGGGGCCCGGAAGAGCGTCAGGTCCACCCCGTTGGAGATCGGCACGGGCTGCTGCGTGATGCCGCGCTCAGTCAACATGTCGCAGGCG
>JBEIFE010000166.1:0-4942 GCA_040382575.1 Candidatus Sericytochromatia bacterium | reverse complement strand
GTCGCCGACATGACGACCAGTTCGAGGTCCGGTCGCCACGTCCGTCGCAGGTGGTGGAGCCACGCGAGCACGGCATCGCCCTCGAGTCCGCGCTCGTGGAACTCGTCGAGCACCACGCCCCGGATGCCCGGAAGCCGGGGCTCGCGCAGCAACCGCTGCCAGAAGGTGCCCGTCGTCTCGAACGTGAGCCGGGTCCGGTTCGAGACGGCCTGCTCGAACCGGACCCGGAAGCCGACCGTCTCCCCCAGGGGCTCACCGGCCTCGACGGCCACGCGCTGGGCGAGTGCACGGGCGGCGAGACGCCGGGGCTGGAGGACCACCCAGTTTCCGCCGCGTGCCAGGAGGGCCGGCGGCACGCGCGTGGACTTTCCCGTGCCTGGCGGGGCAACCAGGACCAGGCATCCCGAGACCTCGAGGTGCGAGGCGATCGCTCCGAGGTGCGTATCGATGGGGAGAGGGACGCGAGCGGTCACGGGATCGAGACGGTCATCCCCGCAAGAGGGACATGAATTTCTGGCGGAACTTCGCCACCTTGGGAGCCACGACCACCCGGCAGTAGCCCTGCGACGGGTTTCGCGCGAAGTATTCCTGGTGGTAGTCCTCGGCCACGTAGAAGGTCGGGACGGGCTGGACCTGGGTCACGAAGCGTCCGGGCCACAGGCCGGCTCCCTGGAGCTCGGTGATGACGGCGCGTGCCACGGCGGCCTGGGCATCGGTGTGGGTGAAGATGACGGAGCGGTACTGGGTGCCGATGTCGTTGCCCTGGCGGTTCAGCGTCGTCGGGTCGTGGATGGTGAAGAACACCTCGAGCAGCTGTCGGTAGGTGATGATCGAAGGGTCGAATGCGATCTGGATGACCTCGGCGTGACCCGTGGTCCCGTTGCAGACCTCCTGGTAGGTGGGGTTCAGCTTTGGCCCCCCCGCGTAGCCCGACCGGACGTCCAGAACTCCCTTCATCTGGTCATAGACGGCTTCCAGACACCAGAAACAGCCTCCCCCCAGGGTGGCGATTTCGCGAGTGGACATCGTGATCCTCGATTCCAGGGCCCGGCGGGCCAGACGCGATCCGCGTGGACCGCGGTGATTCAAGGCTACCACGGCGGGACGGGAGACCTGGTCGCGGTCAGTTCAGACGGATGCTCTTGTCTTCCCAGCGGAGAGACTGTCCGTCCCGGAGGAAGACGGCCGTGAGATGCTTGCCGGAGTCCATCCAGAGCTCGTATCGGGTGCCTTCCGGGGTCGAACTGGCGGCGATGCGGGTCAGTCGAGTGGGCGGGGTGCTTCCCTCGCGGTAAGTGAGACCATCGGAAGCATGCGTGATCGTGGCGCCGAAGCCCGGTGCCCAGACCTCCAGGGTATTCGTGTGCCGCGTCACGCGCACGGGGACGGGCAAGAATCCCAGACCGAGCCAGCCCGATCCATCCGGGAACTCCGAAAAGAAACGATCCCGGAGCGTCTGCTGGGGATCCGGGGCCGCGGGGGCGCTTTGCTGCACGTCCGGGTCGGGCTCTGCCGGGTTGGTCCCGAAAGAAACGGGCAAACCCGGTGCCGCGTTCCGGCTCTGCGAAAGGGAGGATGCCGGACGCTGGGCGCGGAAGGCCGTGGTGGTAGGTGGAACGAGTTCGCGACTGCAGCCCGCCAGCATCACGGTTACCATCAACCCCGCCACGAAGGATGCGTGCGAGGCGGTCGTGCCTTTGCGTGTTGCACATGCCAATCGAGGCGGCGGCTGGATGGACAAGGTGGTCTCCGGGTCAGGGTCTTGGCCCTGGAAGAGGATGCCCCTCCTCGACGCACAGGCGATGTCCCAGAGAGGTGATCGCCGAGAGGTCCAGGTGGGGATGAGTCTGGCTCAGCTTTCGTTTCACTCCGGCAAGATAGAGCCGGACCAGCATGGCCATGATGGGGTTATCGGGAAGTGAGGCCAGGGACTTGCGAAAAGTCTCCCGATCGCCCTTTGTCCGCTCGGACGCCCAGATCCCAACCATCTCATCGTCCGCCCCGTTGCGAACCATGGCCTCCAGCTCGCCGGCGGGCAGACCGAAGTGGCGCAGGAAGTTCCGATCCCCCGGACAGGGGAAAGGCATGTATTCGCCAGCCGTCCCTGCATGGTGGGCGCGCAGCTTGTCTAGTAGACGGGGCAGCCAGGGAAATCCCGCGATCTCGTCGAAGGGGCTCCGCGGCACGCTGCGGTTCAGGTCGGGGGCGATGGGGCGGGTATCCGTCTGGGGCTCCAAGGGACTCTCCGGCTAGCGAGGGGGTCAGGGGGCGAGCAGTTGCTTCTCGAGCGCGTCCAGCGAAGCATCGTCGAGAGCGACGGATTCCCCCGACTGCTGCGTGACCGACCGGACCAGGTCTTTCAGACGGGCGTCACGGGGATGAGCCTTCAGAGCGGCCACGAGTTGAACCAGGATTGCCTGGAGCTGGGCCTGGCCGCGGGCCATCAGCTCACTGTCCGCGGTCTCGGCTCCTCGGTAGATCATCCGGTACGCCTCCTGGATCTGGGCCTGAAAACGGGTATCCAGCGTCTGAGGGGCAGCTTGGGCAGGGGGAACCATCAGGTGGAAGGCGATCGCGAGTAGAGCGGCACGGAAGGTGAGCCTGTTCACGGGGACCTCCTGGAACCGAAGGGTGTCCCGCCTCTTGTACCCTGTCACACGCTCCTTGCCAGCCCGGTCCCCCGGATTTCAACTCTGAAAGTGCAGCTCGTACCCCATGGCCGTGAGGCTGCGGCGATCGGCCGATATCTCCATCCCCACGCGCTTGCCCGAAGCCAGGAGGACATCGAAATGAGTGCCCGTCACCGTGCGGCGGGTCTTCACGTCCTGGATCTCGACGGGGGCCCCACCGTTCTCGCTGTACGCATACCGGCTGCCGTTCTTCTGGATCACGACGTCCGCCAGGTCACCCGCCTGGATCCGGATGCGGTCTTTGGCACGCTGGACCGCGACGGTCAAGAACCCCATCACCCTGGCCGTACCCGTCGGCATCATCTTGAAGAGCAGATCCTTCCCGGTGGGCGCCGGGGCAGACGGGGCCGCCGGGGCGGGCGTCGCGCGAGCGGGCCCCGGAGATGGGGCCGTCGCCTGCGAGAGCGATGCGGGACGACGGGCCTGCTGCGCGACGCGCGACGCGGTGACCGGATACGGGGCCAGGGGACGGAAGATGGAGGTCATGCGGGGCTCGCGCTTCTCGAGTCAGGGGAACCTGGGACGTTATCGGGGAAGCGCGCCCGATCAGGGTTATGCCTGGCTCAAATGAAAGCTAATCTTGTTTCAAGATGGCCTGGCGATTTCAGGTTAGACATCAGAGCCCGGTCAGTCTCAAGATCCGGTGCCTGCTGTACTCGGGGAACCACACGTTGCCCTGTCCATCCGCGAAGGGCGTTCGCGGATTGAGGAGGGATTGTTCGAGTGCCAGTCCACCATTCGGGGAACCGTTGATGCCGCCCCCTGCGACCGTCCGGATGATGCCCCCCTGATCGACCTCGCGGACGCGTGAACTTTCGCAGATGTAAAGGTTGCCGCGGCCATCCGCGGAGATTCCCCAGGGGCTCGCGACGCTGGCCAGGGTGGCGGCTCCGCCATCGCCGGTGGAGGCGTTGCTGCCGGTGCCTGCAAAGGTCGAGATGATGCCCTGGGGGGTGATGCGCCGGATGCGGTGGTGCGACGGTTCCGCGACGTACAGATTCCCGTCGCCATCCAGGGTGATGGCGGCAGGACCGGGCAGGCCTGCCGAACTCGCGGGCCCTCCGTCTCCGCTGACGCTGTTTACCCCCGTCCCGTACACGGCCACTTCCGCTCCGGCCGTGTTGAATTTACGGACCCGGTGACCGTTGTACTCCGACACGTACAGGTTGTTCTGGGCATCGAAGCAGAGGCCGTAAGGATTGGTGGCGGACATCTGGCCGACCCAATTGCCCGCCGGCGATACGATGTCGATCCGGTTGGACTGACGGACCGCCACGTAGAGGCTTCCCGAGCTATCGAAGGCAAGCCCGGTGGGTCGGGTGTTCGTGCCTACTGGCATGTAAAACGTGGTGACCTGGCCTTCCGGGCTGATCTTGCGGACGACGTGATTGGCTTCTTCGCTCACGTACAGCGCACCCGCGGCATCGCGAGCCACCCAGAGGGGCTGATTGAACTGCGTGTTCAACGCCGCCCCGTTCGCCAAACCGGGCGTTCCCGAGCCCGCAACCCTCTCCAGGAAGGGGCCCAGCGTGAACGAACCTGTCGCGGAGGCACCGGCAAAGGCCACGCTCAGACCGACCCGGGCGTCCACCGGGACCGTCGTCTCGAGGCGCGTCGCGCTCGCCGAGCCCACCGAGGCCGCGGCGGTCCCGAACCGGACGACGTTCTCGGAGGCCACGGGGCTGAACCCCGTACCCGAGATCACGACGGCTCGGCCTGCCCGGGCCGTCGAGGGGCTGGCGGCCGCGATGGTCAGCGGGACGGCCTGCAGCGTCAGCTGGCGCACCGACAGGGACCCCGAGACTCCCGAGAGCCGGACCCGGGTCGTGAACGACGCCGAGGCGTCCGTCGTCACGGGAACGGAGAAGCTCAGCGTCGCCGTCCCTGGCGGCTGTGGCCAGTTCGCCACTTCGAGCGCGTCGCTCGCGAGGATAGACGGGCTCGCCCCGGCCATCGTCTCGAACGCGACCTCGCGGCTCAGGGGATTGCCCGTGAGATTCACGCCCGCATCGAGCTCGAGCCCCGACGTCCCGGCCGTCAGCGCGTTCGGATCGAGCGTGCGGCCGCGGTACCGCAGGATGGGCGCCGGCAGCGCGTGGATGGTCAGGGCCACGGTCCGGGCCTCCCCCGGGGTGATCGAGGTCGTGGCCGTGCCCAGGCCCACGAGGTTGTCCAGATCCGCATACACCGGATCCGTCAGGGTCCCCGGGCTCGTGACTGCGCGCCACAGCGAGGCCGTCAGGGTGTAGCCG
>JBEIFE010000165.1:0-4942 GCA_040382575.1 Candidatus Sericytochromatia bacterium | reverse complement strand
GACCGCACCGAGATCCTCGCAGGTCCGATGATGGCACCGTCGGCCGAAGGCTCCATCATGGTCCTCGAGGCGCTCGTCGATTTCCTGGCGATCGCCCACGGCAAGAATTCTCCACGGGGCCACCGTGGAGAGACCAGCCGCGGCCTGCAGAGGCGCCACCGTGGTGAGGGGGGCCACGGTCGTGAGACCGGCCATCCTGGCATCGTCGGCTGCCAGCACGGACTGACCGATGCTCGCCCCCGACGCCTGGAAAAGGTCGTACCCCGTGGCCCCGGCATCGGTCGAAGCACCGGTCGAAGGACCCGGGGTACAGGCCGAGAGAGCGCTCACGAGCATGAGCGAGAAGATGGCTGGACGTGATGTGGACATGGGCACCTCCGGACGGCCGTTTCCGCTTGCATACCCCGACCATCCCTTCTTCGGACGCCGACGTGCGGTCTGGAGAGTCAGAGGCTCACTCGAACAGGTGCGCCGGATGAATGACGACGCGTCGGCCCGGCTCCTCGCCCAGACTGCGGCTCGCCAGACGGTGACGCTCGGCGAGCTGGTGCTGCAGGCGCCTCAGGTAGGCATGGCGCGGCGTGAGCTCGACACCCTGCCCGGTCTCGAGGGCGCGAGAGATACCTTCCCGCGCCTCGTCGAGCGCTTCCTGGACCTCGTCTTCGCGACCGCCAGACGGGGCGATCAGGCGATCCACGACGCGCTCGATCTGGGGAATCGTGTTGGCCCGTAACACGTGAACGGGCAGACCCCGCGCGTGGGCATCGGCAAGCAGACGACCGGCGCTCTTCAGATGGCCCTTGAGGACGAGTACCATCTGAGCCTCCGTGAGATGCCGCACGATGTTGATGGGTGCCCGGCGGGTCCGGATCACCCGCTCCAGATGGGAGCGACTGACGGCATGGACCAGGAGCTGCAGCGGACGCTCGGCCGTGTAGCGAGTGAGGACAGGTGGCTGCTCGCGACCCCAGTGGCCATCGCCATCACCATCGGACAAGGGCCCTGGCAACGGAGGCTCGCCCCCGTGAGCAGGTGAGAGCAGGACGGAGGCGGGCACGAGAGCGGGACCACGCGCAGCTGCACGTCCACGGCCATCGGGACGGCCATCGGCGCGCGACTCCGCTCGACCGCTCATCGCCCGCAGCATGGCATCGACGGTGGCGCCCACGTCCTCGTGGATGCGAATGTGCTCTCGATCGACCAGCTCGATCGCCACATCGAACGTGGGAGGCGATCGCCTTTCCAGGACGGTCTTCTGGGTGCCTCGACGCCGAGCCTCCTCATCCGACAGCGTCACGCTCTGGATGCCTCCCACCAGGTCGCTCAGCGTCGGGTTCATCAGGAGGTTCTCGAGCGCATAACCGTGAGCCGTTCCCACCAGCTGCACGCCGCGCTCGGCGATGGTCCGGGCCGCCAGAGCCTCCTCGGAGGTCCCGATCTCGTCGATGACGATCACCTCGGGCATGTGGTTCTCGACGGCCTCGATCATCACGCCATGCTGCTGGAGCGGATCCGGCACCTGCATGCGCCGGGCCCGACCGATCGCCGGATGCGGGATGTCCCCATCCCCACCGATCTCGTTGCTCGTATCGATCACGATGACCCGCTTGCGTCGGTGGCTCGAGAGGAACCGGGCCAGCTCGCGCAGGCGCGTCGTCTTGCCGACCCCCGGGCGCCCGAGCAACAGGATGCTCCGCCCGCTCTCGACGAGTTCGCGGATGGCCTCGATGTTGCCCTCGATGGCCCGGCCCACGCGGCACGTGAGGCCGACGACCACGCCCTGCCGGTTCCGGATACACGAGATCCGGTGCAGGGTCCGCGGTAGACCCGCCCGGTTGTCGCGCGTGAAGGTCCCGATCCGCTCGACCATGCTCTCGAGATCGGCCGGCGAGACGGGCTCGACCGTCAGATCGAAGCCGTGGGTCTGCAACCGGACCTCGGGAGGGCGGCCGAGATCGAGCACGATCTCGAGCATGGCATCTCGCTCCGGATGCTCACGGACGATCCGGGCCAGGTGCCCGGGCAAAAGACCGAGAAGGAGTTCCAGCTCCTCGGCCGGGTCCAGGGAGGGAGGCTGGCTCATGGGTGCACCTCCTCGGGTGCGTGAACCGAGCGCACGAGGCCCCGCGCCGCGCGCACGTCGGCCACGACGACGGGGTTCATGAGGGCCTGTCCGGGATCCCGGGCGAGCGCTTCATGCACCGTCGCGTCGGCGCTGATTATAGCGCGTGCGACGCTGCCCATCCCCACCCCGGCGATCTCCACCCCCCGCTGCCGCGCGAGCCAGGCCGTGTGGGCATTCGCACCTCCGGCACACTGGACCTTGAGCCCCGGATGGCGCTCGAGGATCTCGGCCGCCAGCTGGACCGTGGGGGTCGTCGAACGGAGGCCTGCCTCACCGCTGATCGGCTTGCCATCGGCCTGCACGAGCCATCCCTCTGAGCCGATCCAGCCTTTCACCGTCTCGATCACGCCGTGCAGCATCTCGGGTTCGAGCTGGGTCGGGTTGACGCTCAGGGCGAACAGCCCCCCCGACAGGACCCAGCCCGATACGGGCTCGCGCCAGGCGCCGAGCGCCTCTTGCCCTCCCGTGCCCGTATGCAACTCCAGGGCATGGGCCCCCGCCTGGCGAACGGCCTCGAGGTCGGGGGCGTGCGGATCCTGGACCATGGCGATCGCCTCGTACGGACAGGCAGGGACGCACAGGCCACAGCCCACACATCGATCCGGCACGATGTGCAGGGCGTCGTCGATGGCGTCGTGCGGACAGGCCTGACGGCACGGGCTGCAGACGCCCGTACAGACACCCGGGTCCTGGACGGCCAGGCGACAGTGGGGGTCGTCATCGAAGGTCGCGCTCACCATGATCACGGGCGCCATGATGGCCTCCACCTGCCGGGCATCGCGGATGCCAGCCTGGACCGCCTGGACCGCCCCGGGCAGGGCCGCGACATCGATGAGGTCGGCACCGGCCAGCGTGTAGACGGTGGACAGATAGCGCAGAGCCACGAGGTCGGTGAAGTTGGCGCCCCCGATCAGCTTGAAATACGGGCGCGTGCCGTTCAGGAAGGCATGGAACATGTGCGAAGGGTCTCCAGCGAGGGATCGGAGGGTCCGACGAAAGCTGCTCCCCCATCACGACGGAGCTCGAGCTCCGCCAGGATGGACGGAGTGACCACCTCCCCGGGCGTCAGGAGAGGAAGGCCGGGCGGGTAGGGTGCGACGAACTCGACGGAGACGCGCCCGAGACAGTCCGCGAGGGGACGGATCTCACCGGATTCCTGCCAGGCCGTAGCGAGTGACATGGCCCTGCATGGGGGAGACCCTGGAGGCGTACCGACCTGGACCGCGGCAGCGGGCAACTCTCCGGCGATCGCCCGGAGCTCCTGGACCAGGCGGTCGAGATCCATCTCCTGGTGTACAGGTGTCAACACGGCCCCCAGATATCGGTCCGTCACCAGCTCGAGCTCGATGCCCCGTGCAGACAATCGATCGGCCACGGCCTCAGGCCCTCGCCCCCAGCGGAAGGCATCCACCACGAGCCGGGTCGGATCGAGCACGATCCCCGGACCGACCTGATCCAGGCACGGGATACCGGCCTCGGTCAGTTGCTCGCGACAACGACGGACATCTTCCACCAGACGCGCCCATGAGCTGGCTCCGTGAAGGGCATGGTGCACGAAGGCTGCCTCGAGAGACACGAGCAGCAGGTAGGAAGGGCTGGTGGTCGTGAGAGCCCGGAGGACCCGCTGGACGCGCTCGGGGTCGGGACCATCGTGAGCCAGGTGCAAGGCAGCAGCCTGGGTGAAGGCCCCGAGGGTCTTGTGGATGGACTGGACGACGGCGTGGGCACCACCGGCGACCGCCCCGGTGGGCAGGCCCGGACAGGAGCCCAGATGACTGCCGTGAGCCTCGTCGACCAGAAGCCAGACCCCGAGCTCGCGGGCCAGCTCCGCCCAGGATCGCAGTTCGAGACACCTGCCGTGATAGTCCGGACGCGTGAGGACGATCGCCTTGAGGCCACGCCCCGCACGCTCTCGATGCAGCTGAGCTGCGAACGTCTCCGCACGTGGCAATTCAGGCAAACCCCGTTCGGCGTCCCAGGGCGTTTCCAGGACCACGGGCCGGATCCCGGCCAGCGCGCAGCCCTGCCAGATGGCCAGGTGAGACGAGCGGGGGAAGGCGATCGCCTCACCCTCGGCCGCGACTGCCCGCAACAGCGCATGCAGCCCTCCGGTTGAACCCTGAACCAGGTAGAACGTGCGGGCGACTCCGAGCCAGGCCGCGACCTGGTCCTGGGATTCCCGGATGACTCCTCCAGGTGAGGCGAGGTTATCCAGGCCATCCAGTTCCGTGAAATCGAGATCCCACGGCTCTCGCAGGGCGGTTCGGAATGCGGGATCGACATGAAGTCCACCGGAGTGGCCCGGCACGTGCAGCCGCAGCGGGCGCCGCGCCCGGAGGGTCTCCAGAGCCGCGAGCAGCGGGGACGTCAGGATGGAATGATCTCCCCACCGACGATCTTGAAGGTCTTGTGGTGCATCTTGACGGCAACCTTGTACAGGCGCTCCACCCCAGGGACCGAGAAAGCGACGGTCACCCCGGGGAAGGCCTCGGCCTTGACGAAGACCTTGCCCTCTTCCTTCTTGTTCGGATCGGCCGTGAGCAGCTCCTCGAGCTGGGCCTTCATGGCCTGAAGCTGGATGTTCTTCTGGACCTTCTGGGGAGTGAGTTTCTGGATCTCGCCGGCGTTGAGCGCACTGGGACGGCTCATCAGCAGCTGGATACGGTTGTTGATGTCCTGGATCGCCGATTCGAAGATCTCGACCTGCGAACGCAGTAACTCGATCTCGTCCTGCTCGGAACGCTGGCGGATCTCGACCCGAGTAGCCGCACCGGCAGTAGAACCCATCACGGTCGCCTGGACGAGCTCTCCGGCTCG
>JBEIFE010000164.1:0-4948 GCA_040382575.1 Candidatus Sericytochromatia bacterium | reverse complement strand
GGCCACCAATACCCTCATCGATGCGGTGGGCCGCCAGAACATGAACCGCACCATGGGAGACCTCGGCCTGCCTGACATCTCCTTCAAGAGGAAGCTGTCCATGGGTATCCGGGTCGAGGGGCACCTGAAGGTGACCAACACCGCGACATCACGCGCCATGGCAGAACTGTTTCGCAAGTTCGAGAGCGGATACATCTCCACCCGCGACGGGAAGATAATCGTGGGCCCGGAAGGAACCCGCCGCATGCGGGAGTGGCTCGGTGCCAACGAAGATGATTCGATGATGCAGCGCGGCCTGAAAGAGGCCGGCCTCTCGACATCTGCAAGACTCTTCAACAAGACCGGCGGCCATTCACGTGCCCTGAATGACGCAGGCATCATCGAGGTCGGCGATCGCCGCTACGTGCTCTCGATCTTCACCCCCCAGGGCGAAGCGGGCGGAAAGACAGCCGAAGGCCGCCTGGCTGCCGTGACGCGCGACCTCATCCGCTTTCTCGAGACTCGCCAGGCCCGACGGGACGCCAGGACGCCCTGAACGCGATAGCCTTCGAGTTGCATCCGCTCAGGGGAGATCGAAGAGCAGCACCCGCATCGAGGTAGCGGACGTGAAGACCAGGCCATCCAGGCTGGCTCTGGCCGTCAAACCATCGCCGGCCCTGCACGGTCCTCCGCCGGAACCTTCGAGGGTTCCCTCGCCCGTCATCACGTGCACGTACGTCGTCCGCCCGACCCGGGGGTCGCATCTCAGGTTGCGGCCGGGAGAAGCCTCTCCGACGAACACGCGGGCATCCTGCGCGAGCGGGATCGGTGCGGTGGGTGGATCCAGGTCGTCAGGAGCCGCGATCGCCTGCCACTGTCCCGCTTGCCGCTCATCGAGACGGGTCTTGGCATACCTGGGAGCGATCCCCATCCGGGCCGGCCGGATCCAGACCTGCAAAAAATGCAACGGATCTGTTTCCGATGCATTGAATTCGCTATGCAAGATCCCCGTGCCCGCGGACATCGCCTGGACATCCCCGGGATACAGGACCTCACCATGGCCCATGCTGTCGCGGTGAGCGATCGCCCCGGATAGCACGAAGGTCAGGATCTCCATGTCGCGATGCGGGTGGGTCCCGAACCCCTCACCCGGGGCAACGGTGTCGTCGTTGAGGACCCGGAGAACCGACACCCCCCGGTGCGCGGGATCGTCATATTCTGCGAACGAGAACGTGTGCCACGTATCGAGCCACCCATGATCGAAGTGTCCCCGCTCGTGAGCTCGCCGCCAGGTGATCATGGTGTTCCTCTCTCTGCGGGAAAACGGGTCCGGAGCCCGACCAGATGCGCCAGGCCATGCGGTACCATGATGCCACGCGAGCAGTCCCTCGTGTGCTCGTTCCGGACGGGGTCGCGATGCCACATCTCCTGATGATCGACAACCACGACTCGTTCACGTGGAACCTCGTCCAGTATTTCCAGCAACTGGGAGCCGAGGTGACGGTCCGTCGCAACGATGCGATCGACCTCGAAGGGATCCGGGATCTCGACCCGGATGGAGTGGTTCTCTCTCCGGGCCCGGGGCGTCCCGAGGAGGCCGGCATCATGTCGAGGTATCTGGCGGAGGATGCGGGACGATGGCCCACCCTGGGCATCTGTCTGGGACACCAGGCGATCGCCCTGAATGCCGGTGCTCGGGTCGTCCGGGCGCGCGAACCCGTGCACGGCAAGACCTCGCCCATCCACCACCGCGGTACGGGAGTGTTCGAGGGCCTACCCTCCCCCTTCCGGGCCTGTCGCTACCACTCGCTCCTCGTGAGCCGCGAAGACCTGCCTGCATGCCTCGAGGTCACGGCCTGGACCGACGAAGGCGAAATCATGGGACTGAGACATCTCGACTTTCCGATCGAAGGTGTCCAGTTCCACCCGGAGGCCCTGCTCACGGAGCATGGCCACGCCCTGCTGGACCGTTTCCTGGACCGTACGAGGTCCAGGACACCCCTCGAAGTCATTTCCGGTTTCTGACGTACCGATCCAGGAAAGCGGCGCCTGCCGTGAAACTTTTCACGCGGTTGGTCAGCTTCACCACCCCGTGGCCCTCGTCCGCGAACAGCAGATATTCGACCGGATGATTCCGTTCCCGGAGCGCTGCGACGATCTGATCGGCCTCGTGCTGGGGGACCCGGGGGTCGTTGGCCCCCTGGATCACCATCAACGGGGCCTGGATGTCATTCAGGTGGGTGATGGGAGACACCTCGCGCAAGAGATCCCGCTGCGTGACCAGACTCCCGTATTCGGCCTCACGCTGGGCACGGCGCCAAGGGCCCGTACGCTCGAGAAAGGTTTCGAGATTGGACATGCCCACCGTGTCGATGCCGGCAGCGAACCGGTCAGGGACCTTGGTGAGGCCCGGCAGCATCGTCAGAGCGGCAAGCGTCATGTAGCCCCCGTAAGACCCACCCAGGATCGCGATGCGTCGCTCGTGAGCGATTCCCTGGTCAATCAGGTAACGCGCCGCATGGTCGACATCGAGAATGGCATCCTTACGGCGAACCGTATCGTCGAGATGGGTATAGGTACGACCGTAACCCGTGCTACCCCGGATGTTGAGGGCCATCAGGCCGTAACCGCGGC
Organism: Candidatus Sericytochromatia bacterium; assembly: GCA_040382575.1. Classification (GTDB taxonomy): domain Bacteria; phylum Cyanobacteriota; class Sericytochromatia; order S15B-MN24; family UBA4093; genus JAYKJE01. The sequence goes on along the minus strand of JBEIFE010000164.1, from coordinate 2,335 downwards.
TCAGGTAGTACTGGAATGAAGCCGCAAAATCCGGCCGTTCCTGTGACTCGGGCCCACCATGCACGTAGACCAGGAAAGGGATAGGACCGGCCGGTGCGCCCTTGCCCGGTACGTACAGGTGCGCCGGGATGGTCCGGCGGTCGAAGGTCTCGTACCGGACCAGAGTCGGTGCGATGAAACTCTCGCGCGTGATGCCAGCGAGGGAGCTCCGGGTCAGGCGGTGGGGTGCGGCAGCGCCCTCGACGATCCAGACATCAGCAGGGTCTCGCGGGCCGCTGAAGGTGAAGGACAGGCGCCTGCCATCGACGGACCAGTCGAGGTCGCTCAGCACGCCCTCGAGCATGGTCTTGATCAGTTGATCTTTGCCCGTCGCGAGTTCGCGCATGTGGAGGTCGCTGTAGCCGTCGCGATTGACCAGATAGGCCAGGCGATCACCCGCCTCGGTCATGACCAGGCCTTCGCAATCCGCACGATCCGGAACCAGGAACTCCCACCGCGCGGCGGGATCCTGCCACCGAATCCGCGCCAGCGAGTGGAACTCCCTGCCTTCATCCGTGATGCCATAGAGCATGCCGTCACGGCCGAAGGACAGAGACCCGTAATTGGCGTCCCCCCGATGAGGTGTCAGCAATCGCTTCTTGCCGGTGGACAGCTCGAGTACCATCAGATTTTCATTCGATGGCGTGAGCGTGTCCGCATAGACGAGAAACTTGCCGTCGGGGCTGAAGGCACGTGCTGAGAGATTGCCGTCTTCCCGGGAGACCCGGGTCGCCTTCTCGGAAGGCAATTGCATGACGTAAAGGTCGAAAAATTGCTGATTGCGGGCGTTGCTCGCGTAGGCGATCGCCTTGCCATCCGAGCGCAGGGCGCCCAGCGAATGGATGGCTTTCGGATTGGCCGTCAGAGCCCGGATCTTCTTTCCATCAGGGCTCATCCAGTGCAACTGGGTGCGCTCGTCTCCACCGCGATCCCGCTGGAAGATCCATCCGCGTCCGGCCGGCAGGCGAAAAGCTCCCGTGACCTTGTCATCCTCGAATGTGAGCTGTTCTGGCCATCCGCCTGCAGTCGGCACCTTCCAGAGTTGCGGAGTGCCCGTGATGTTGGTCGAAAACACGACGTTCTCGCCATCCGCGCTGAACACACCGGAGCTGGCCGAGCGAATCTGGAGGTACTGCTGGATTCCCGGAATATCGGCGCGAGCCGGGGGGCCCCAGCCCGTCATGATGGACGCGGTGATCAGCGCGATGACAGCACTCCGGACACGCATGGAACCTCCTGGAAGGGTATCAGGCCGAGACGGCACCGCGGGCGAGCAAGACTCCCGCGATGACGATGAGAGCACCCCCGATCCAGGTGTTCCAACCGGGAACGTCACCAAAACACGTGACCCCCAGGATGGCCGCAAAGAGCGGGGTGAAAAGGGAAACGATGCTGGCCGAGGTGGCTCGCGCCAGGCGATAGCCATGGGTCATGAGAATCTGTGCCACCGTGGCAGTCAGGGCGGCCCCCCCCATCGCGAGCCAACCCGCGAGGGTCGGCATCTGGAGGTGCGGCAAAGCCATCGGAACCGAGAGCACCGTCGCGACCAGGGAGAAGAACCAGACGATGGTGAGCGGGTCGTTCTCGGTGGTGGCTCGCTTGACGGTCACGTAGGCCCCGGCAGCCAGGATTCCCGAACCGAGGCCGAGCACGATCCCGGGCTGGAACAAGCCGCCACCGGGATGGACCAGGATGGCCACGCCACCCAGTGCGAGCAAAAGGGCAACCTGCATGGCCCGCGTGATCTGCTCACGAAGCACCCACGCAGCCAGCACGGCGGTGAAGAAGGGTGAGGTGTAATTCAGAAAAACCGCATCGGCCAGAGACAGGCGAGCGAGCGCCTGAAAATAACAGACGAGTGCAGCCCAGCCCAGAACACCCCGCGCGATCAACCATGGAACCTGGCGGGGCACGGCCCCCGTGGGACGCAAGCCCATCATCACGCTCGCGACCAGCAGCCCTCCGACGGCGCGAACCAGGATGATCTCCTCGACTGGCAGAGATTGACCCGCCAGCTTGACGCAAAGACCCATCAGCGCGAAGCACGCGCTGGATGCCACCATGAAAAGCAGGCCGAGAGTCTCGGTCTCCTGCAAGGGGGAAAATCGCTCGCGAACAGGCCACAGACCAACCATGATGACGATCGTAGCACGTCCTCAGGCATGCCCACCCTCACGGATGGCGTATAATGAAAAGTGGAAGACCGCCCGCGCCAGCGAGGACTCGAGCGTGACGATCGAACCCCGTCCATTCGACGATCAGGCCCTGATGACCGAGCGTTACCGGACCACGGCTT
>JBEIFE010000163.1:0-4953 GCA_040382575.1 Candidatus Sericytochromatia bacterium | reverse complement strand
GGTCGATCACGATCGCCTTGTCGATGTGCTCGAGCCCCCTCCCAGCCGCGGAGCCCGTCTGGCGCCGGGCCCTTCGACCAGACATGCTCGATCGCCGGGATCAGCACGTCGTGCACGAGCGTGGACTTGCCCGAACCGCTCACCCCCGTGACGACGACGAACTTGCCGAGGGGGATCTCGACGTCGAGATCGCGCAAGTTGTGCAGATGAGCGCCCCGGAGCTGGATGGAACGGCCATTTCCGGCCCGGCGCTCGGCCGGTGCGACGATGCGGCGATCGCCCCGCAGATAGGCTGCCGTCAGACTCTCGTCAGAGGCGAGCAATTCGTCGAGCGGCCCCGAGACGACGATCCTGCCCCCGTGTACGCCCGCGCGGGGCCCCACGTCGACCAGGTGGTCGGCCAGACGGATGGTGTCCTCATCATGTTCGACGACGATGAGCGTGTTGCCCAGGTCTCTCAGACGGACGAGCGTGGTGAGCAGGCGCTCGTTGTCGCGCTGGTGCAATCCGATGCTGGGCTCGTCGAGGATGTACAGCACGCCCGTGAGCCCGGAACCGATCTGGGTCGCCAGGCGGATCCGCTGGGCCTCCCCGCCCGAGAGCGTGTTCGCGGCCCGATCGAGCGTCAGGTAATCGAGCCCCACGTCGAGCAGGAACTTGACCCGGGCCCGGATCTCCTTGAGCAACTGCCGGGCGATGACCTGCTGGCGCTCCGTGAGCTCGAGGCCTTCCAGGAAGATCTCGTTCTCGCGCAGCGACCGTGCCGTCAGGTCGGCGATCGCCAGCCCCCCGACCGTGACGGCCAGGGCTTCAGGCTTGAGACGCTTCCCATGGCAGGTCTCACAGGGTCGCAAAGTCATGTAGGCGTGGAGCTCCTCACGGAACTTCTCGGACGTCGACTCCTGGTAGCGCCTCCTGAGCTGGGGCAGGACTCCCTCGTACCGCGTCGTGAAACTCCAGTCGCCCGAGCGCGACCAGCTCTCGGTTTTCAGGCGCATGGGCTCGTCACTGCCGTGAAGGATCAGATGCTGGATCTCGGCTGGCAGGTCCTGGAAGGGAGTCTGTAGAGCGAATCCGCGCAGCTCGGCGAGGCCCCCGAGCAGTTGCAAGTAGTAGGGATTGCCCGTGCGCGTCCAGGGCACGATGGCCCCCTCGGCCAGGCTGCGGGTCGGATCGGGGATCACCCGGCGAGCATCGAGCTCCTGGCTGGAGCCGAGCCCGTGACACGCGGGGCAGGCCCCGAAGGGGCTATTGAACGAGAACAGCCGCGGGGCGATCTCGGGGATGCTGACCCCGCAGTCGGCACATGAGAAGTGCTCGCTGAAGAGCACGTCCCGGTCCTGCGGGGATTCTCGGGTCCCCATGTCCTGCACCAGGACGAGCCCCTCGCCCTTGCGCAGCGCCGTGCCGAGCGAGTCCGCGAGGCGGGAGGCGATATCGGGCTTGACCATCAGGCGATCGATGACGATCGCGATGTCGTGCTTGCGCTGCTTGTCGAGGACGATCTCCTCGGACAGCTCGCGCACCTCGCCGTCGATGCGAGCCCGGACGAACCCCTCTTTGCGGGCCTCCTCGAGTTCCTTCCGGAACTCTCCCTTGCGACCACGAGCGATCGGAGCCAGAACCTGGAAGCGCGTGTTCGCGGGCCAGGCCAGGACCTGATCGACGATCTGCTCGACGGTCTGGGGGTTGATGGGCTTGCCGCACGACGGGCAGTGCGGTGTTCCGACGCGCGCATAAAGCAGGCGCAAGTGGTCGTAGATCTCGGTCACGGTCCCCACGGTCGAGCGCGGATTATGCGAGGTCGACTTCTGGTCGATCGAGATGGCCGGACTCAGGCCCTCGATGGCATCGACGTCGGGCTTGTCCATCTGCCCCAGGAACTGCCGGGCATAGGCCGAGAGGCTCTCGACGTAGCGACGCTGCCCCTCGGCGAACAGGGTGTCGAACGCCAGCGAGCTCTTGCCCGAGCCACTCACGCCCGTGAAGACCACCAGCCGGTCCCGCGGGATCTCGAGGTCGATGTTCCGGAGGTTGTGGGTGCGGGCCCCACGGATGCGGATGCAGGTATGGTCGGGCATGAGGGTCCGTTTCAGGCGCGCGCGGCGCGCAGACGCGATTCGAGATGGATGAGCAGGATCTGGACGTCCGCGGGCGTCACGCCCCCGATCCGGGCCGCCTGACCGACGGTGCCGGGGCGGACACGGGTGAGCTTGTCGAACGCCTCGCGAGAGAGGCCCGTGACGCGAGCATAATCGAGATCCTCGGGAATGATCCGGTGCTCGTGGCGCTCGAGACGGGCAATATGCTCCGCCTGGCGCACGATGTAGCCCGCATACTTGGTGCGGATGGACAGTTGCTCCCGGACCTCGGGGTCGATCGCCTCGGGGTCGCGGCCAGTAAGGCGGTACACGAGCTCGATGGGCACGGGCGGCCGTCGCAACAGCTCCTCGGCCGTGACGACGCGGTCGAGGCGCTCGCCGACGGCCGCGAGCGCAGCCTGCGCAGCTTCACCGGGTACAAGGCGGGTCGAGCGGAGCCAGGTTTCTTCGAGGGCGATCGCCGCCTGTTTCGTCTCGAAGCGGGCCCAGCGTGCATCTTCGACCAGACCCAGTTCGCGACCGAGAGGCGTCAGACGCTCGTCGGCGTTGTCCTGGCGGAGCGTGAGCCGATGTTCGGCGCGGCTCGTGAGCATCCGGTAGGGCTCGTCGAGATCCTTCGTGACGAGATCGTCGATGAGTGTGCCGATGTAGCTCTGGTGCCTCGGAAAGACGAGGGGTTCATGACCCTGGACCAGGCGGGCAGCGTTGATGCCGGCCACGATCCCCTGCGCTGCCGCTTCCTCGTAGCCCGAGGTCCCGTTGATCTGGCCAGCCGTGAAGAAGCCCGGGACGTCCTTGACCTCCAGGGTCGCCTTGAGCTGGATGGCCGGAAGATAGTCATACTCCACGGCGTAGCCAGGTTTGAGCATCACGACCTGTTCCAGACCGGGCAGCGTGCGCAGCATGCGCTCCTGCACGTCGGCCGGGAGACTCGTGCTGAAGCCCTGGACGTACCACTCGTCCGTGTCAGCGCCCTCGGGCTCCACGAAGATGGGGTGCGAATCCTTGTCTGCGAAGCGGACGACCTTGTCCTCGATGCTGGGACAGTACCGGGGCCCCACGCCCTCGATGAGTCCCCGGAACATGGGCGACCGGTCGAGCGCCGCCGTGATGATCGCATGTGTCTCGAGGGTGGTGCGCGTCAGGTAGCAGGGCACCTGCGGACACTCCCCCTGCGCCGGCATGAAGGAGAGGCGCAACTCGGGCCCCCCGCCAGGAGCGACGTCCATCCGGGTGAAATCGAGGGTCCGGCCATCGACTCTAGGCGGTGTTCCGGTCTTGAGACGCCCCGTACGCAACCCCAGCGCATGAAGGCTCGCCGTGAGCTGTTGCGCCGGGGGCTCGCCCCGTCGCCCGCCTGGCGTCGACTCGAGACCCGTGAAGCATTTCCCGCGCAGGAACGTACCGGTCGTGAGCACCACGGCAGGGGCCGACAGGATACGGCCATCCGTGAGCTCGACCTCCAGCCCGCCTCCGTCCCGTGGACGGAGGTGCGCGACGAGAGCCTCGACGACCTCCAGCCCATCCTGCGCCCGTAGCACCTCTTGCATCGCTCGGGCATATCGCGCCTTGTCAGACTGGGCGCGAAGAGCCTGCACGGCCGGCCCCTTGCTGGAGTTCAGTACCTTGATCTGGAGCGCCGTCCGGTCCCCGACGCGAGCCATTTCACCGCCCAGAGCATCGACCTCTCGCACGAGGTTCGCCTTGGCGGGGCCACCGATCGCCGGGTTGCACGGCATGCTGGCCACCGTATCGAAAGACGAGGTGACCATGACGGTCCGGGCCCCCAGGCGAGCCGCCGCGAGGGCTGCCTCGCAGCCCGCGTGCCCCCCGCCGATGACGATGACCTCCACGCCTGGACCTCCCGCCTGCTGCCCCGTGCCATGCCCTCCTCATGGTAGCCACGTGAGCCGGGGGAAGAAAGGTCCCCCGGCTCACGTCGAGTTCACGATTTGTCAAGAAGCGGTTGCCGTCAATGAACCGGTAAAGCGCGTCCAGCAGCCGTCTCCGGGCGTTGACTCCCCTCCCCGGATGGCGTACATTCAAATCAGATAAATCAGACCTTTTTAGTCTGATTTGAAAGCACCCCTTCCTTCCCGATCAGGAGCCCGACCGTGAGTCTCGAGACCCTGGTGAATCAGCCTTACAAGCATGGCTTCGTGACGGACATCGAGTCCGAGACGTTGCCTCCCGGGCTGACCGAGGACACCGTCCGGGCCATCTCGGCCAAGAAGCAAGAGCCCGACTGGTTGCTCGATTTCCGGCTGAAGGCCTTCCGTCACTGGCAGACACTGACGCCCCCGACCTGGGCCAACGTCTCGCATCCGCCGATCAACTTCCAGGACATCGTCTACTACTCGGCTCCGAAGCCCAAGAAGCAGCTGAGCTCGCTCGACGAGGTCGATCCCGAGTTGCTGCGCACCTTCGAGAAGCTGGGCATCCCCCTCTCGGAGCAGAAGCAGCTGGCCAATGTCGCCGTCGACGTCGTGTTCGACAGCGTCTCGGTCGCGACGACCTTCAAGACGAAGCTGGCGGAGGCCGGCGTCATCTTCTGCTCGATCTCGGAAGCAGTCCAGAAGCACCCCGACCTGGTCCGGACCTACATGGGCTCGGTCGTTCCCTACACCGACAACTACTACACGGCCCTCAACTCGGCCGTCTTCACCGACGGATCCTTCTGCTTCATCCCGAAGGACACCGCCTGCCCGATGGAGCTCTCGACCTATTTCCGGATCAACAACCAGGAATCGGGACAGTTCGAGCGCACGCTGATCGTGGCCGAAGAGCGCAGCTCTGTCAGCTACCTCGAGGGCTGCACGGCCCCGCAGTTCGACACCAACCAGCTCCATGC
>JBEIFE010000162.1:0-4981 GCA_040382575.1 Candidatus Sericytochromatia bacterium | reverse complement strand
CTGCTGATCGATGAATTGAAGAGATCCTGATGGGCGACCAGGCCGAACAGCTTCGCGAACTCGCACGTCGGATTCATCCCGTGTCGAGGGTCGCACCTGCTCGTCCCCGCGGGAGCCGGGCCCTGGGGCGTACGATCGTCGTCACGAGCGGTAAGGGCGGGGTCGGCAAGACCAACGTGACGGTCAATCTGGCTCTCGCGCTGGCGCGTCGCAAGCGTTCAACCATTCTTTTCGACGCAGACATGGGCATGGCCAATGTCGATGTGTTGATGGGCATCTCTCCGCCGGCCACCATCGTGGACGTCATTCGCGGTCGTCGATCCCTTCGTGAGATCGTCGTTCCCTACGGAGACCATCTCGGCATCGTTCCAGGCGGGTCCGGGATTCCCGAACTGGCCAATCTGGATACGGATCGGATTGCCACCGTCATCGAGCAGCTCCATGAACTCGAGCAGGACGCCGAGTTCATCCTCGTGGACACGGGTGCGGGTATCGGCAGGACGGTGACCAATTTCGTCATGGCTGCTGACGAGATCATCGTGGTGACCACGCCTGAGCCGACGGCCTTCACCGACGCATACGGCATGATCAAGGAAATCGATGCTCACAATCCGGATGCCCGGGTGTCGTTGCTGGTCAACATGGTCGATTCCGAACAGGAGGCACGAGCCGTGGCTGCCAAGCTGACGACCGTCGTGGAACGCTTCCTGAGGGTCCGGGTCCAGTACCTCAGCTGCATCGAGCGTGATCAGGTGGTCGTTCGTTCGGTCCTCCAGCAGCGTCCATTCGTCAGTCATTACCCCGGTGCCGTCGCTACCAGGAGGTTGAACTTGCTGGCCGGCGCCCTGCTCACGCAGGGGCAGCTCAGCACTGGACAGGGCGGTGGCTTCTTCCAGCGTCTGGTCGACCGCGTGCGCCAGGTCTCGACCTCGTAGCATCGGGGAGCGACCAACCGCCATGAGTGAGGCCCGTCCAGTCTGGACGGGCCTCGTGCTTTCCTGGGGGCGTGCGATCTAGGCGTTCTCGGGGTGTCGTTGCTTGCGACGGCTCTGAAGGAAGGCCTTTCCGTTGCGGACGATCTGGAGTGTACGCCCGATCTCGTCGGCCAGCTGGCCGAGCACATGGTCGGCATACTGGTCGGCAGCCTTGCGGAAGTCGGCGGCCTCGCGTTGCGCCTGCTGGATGATATCGCCGGCCGTTTTGCGAGCCTCGAGCATTTCAAGTCCCGAACCGGGAGGATGAGACCCGCCCAGCACGGGCAATTCCACGTCCCGGGCCCCGGAACGGACAGGGACATCCGTACGGACACCCGGTTCACCGTTCATCGATCCGCCGGTCACGGGCGAGGCCGCTGGAATCCGGCTGATGGCCTCCGACTGACGCGTCACGGGGAGTTCGACGGAAGAAGGGGAAGCGTGAAGCGGCGAGTTGAGGGGTCTGCCAGCTTCCGAGAGACCTTCCGAGAGGCTTCTGGCCGGTGACGACTGCCCTGGCTGGGGTAACTCGGCTCGCGGCGTGTCCTGGAACGTCAAGCTCGTCTGGAGAACGGGATTCGAAGGGCCCGTGGCAAATCCGGGCAAGGCAGGGTGTTCGCCGGCCGCGGCCCCGATGGAGACGGGGATCGGAATGGTCCGGGTCTCGATACGGGTTGTCGCCACGCTGCGGAGGCTGGCGTCTTGCTGATACTGGAGGACGAGGTCAGAACCGGGCAGGTCCAGGAGCTTGGCGTATTGCCGGATGTAGCCGTGGATGTAGACCTGGGCCGGCAGCTTGCTGACATCTCCTTCTTCGAGGGCGATGAGGTACGGCAACTTGATGTACGTACGCTGGGCGACGTCCTCGAGCGAGATTCCGAGCCGTTCGCGGGTCTGTCTGAGAATCTGGCTGACTGGCGGCATCCTGGCTGAGTCTCCTCAAAGTGGCCCTGAGATTCCAGGGTCCGATGGGTAGAATGTGTCCGCAGGAGTCGCGTGTGGCAAGCGTCTCCGGCGTCCGGCTTCCCTCGTATCATAGCAGTCGACCCTCCGACGTCCAACCCTTTTCAGTCAATTCGTGTGATTTACCTCACATGCTGACTTTGATCACATGCAGGTATAGCGCGCATCTTCAGGGGATGTTAACTTTCATTAAACGACCTTTGAAGATGCCCTGTGAACCCCGTCAAGTCGCCGTCTGCACCCCGGTGACGCCCGTTCGAGGACCCCGATGCTTCTGAAACTTACCGTCCAGAACTACATCCTTATCGATTCACTCGCGCTCGATTTCCAGGAGGGCATCTGCGTCCTGACCGGGGAAACGGGGGCGGGCAAGTCCATCCTGATCGATGCCGTGAGCGCCATTCTGGGGGGGCGCATCGGACTCGATGTCGTCAGGGCTGGATGCGAACGGGCGCTCCTGGAGGCGACGTTCCGGTTCCGCCGCGACTGGCCACCGCTGCAAACCTGGCTTTCGGAGCATGGCATCGAGCCCGAGGTCGAAGGAGAGCTGACGCTCATGCGGGAAATCTCGGCGCGCGGAACCCGATGTCGGGTCGAGGGGGTCCAGGTTCCGCTCGCGGCCATCCGTGAACTCGGTGAGCATCTCGTGGATATCCTCGGTCAACACGAGCACACCTTGCTGACCCGGTCGCGAGCCCATCTCGGGTTGCTGGATCGGTTTGCAGGTTCGGAGGCCGAAGTACTCGCGCGCGAGGTGAGCGTGCTTCATGCCCGACGGGCGCGCCTGCGCACGGAACAGGCAGAACGGGTCGCGCGCGCCGCGGAGCGCGAGCGCCAGCGTGATTTCTGGAGCTTCCAGCTGGCGGAACTCGAAGCGCTGGACGTTCGCAGTGAAGACGATCTGAGCCTCCTGCGCCAGGAGAGGACCCTGCTCCAGCATGCGGAGTCGCTCCAGCTGACGCTCGGGCGAATCGGTGAGGCCCTCACGGGGGGGGACGAGGCCCCCGGAGTGCTGGATGGTCTTTCGCGCGTGCTGGGCCAGTTGCGGGAGGCCGCGGTTCACGATCCTGGCCTCGAGGGGGTCCTGGGAAGCCTGAACGAGGCGCGAGAAGCGATCGCCGAAGCCAGCAGGACCGTACGATACCGCCAGGACCGTCTGGAGCCAGACCCCGAGCGCCTGGAGGTCATCGATCAGCGTCTCGATCACGTCCAGACCCTGCTGAAGAAGTACGGTCCGTCGCTGGCTCAGGCTCAGGCTCACCGCGAGCGTCTCGAGCGGGATCTCGGCGTGCTGGGGGCCAGTGATGCGCGCGGTGGCCGTCTCGCGGAGGAGCTGTCCGAGGTGGAATCGGCCCTCTGGCGTCTCGCCAGATCGCTCACCGCGGTACGCGATGGGGCGGCGGGTCGACTGTCGGATGCCCTGCATGCCGAGCTTGCCGATCTCGGTCTGAAGGATGCCCGCTTCGAGGTGCAGTTCCGTCCTCACGCCGAGGTAGGGCCGGAGGGCGCCGAGGGGGCCGAGTTCTTTCTTGCCGCCAACCCCGGGGAGACGCCTCGACCGCTGGCGCGCACGGCTTCGGGCGGCGAGCTCGCCCGCATCATGCTCGCCCTCAAGACGGTGTTGACGCGGGATGATGCCGTGCCGACCCTCATCTTCGACGAGGTCGACACCGGGATATCTGGACGTGCCGCTCAGGTCGTGGCCCGCAAGATCGCCCAGCTCGGGCGGCGCGGACAGATCTTGCTCATCACGCATATGCCGGCCATCGCCGCGGTTGCGGATGCCCACTGGCGCATCGAGAAGGTGATCGAGGATGGTCGAACGTCCCTGTCCGTGTCCAGCCTCGACGAGGCCCAGCAGGTCAGTCAGCTCGCGCACCTGGCCTCCGGTGATTCGCAATCCTCGGCAGCCATCGACCACGGGCGAGAGCTCCGCAACCGGGCTCTGGCCTTCAAGCATGCGGGAGGACAGGCGGGATGAGCATGGCACGGGTGAAGCTCCGCGATGGCGATCGCGAGTTCGAGTTCGATGGGCCGGTCGAGGTCATCGAGGCGCAGCTCCAGGCCTGGCAGGCGTGGGTCGAGCGTCGCACGGATTCTCCGCTGAGATGCCGCCCAGCCGGGCCCGCCCGGGAAGCGAAAGCTTCACTCGAACACATGCAGGGTCTGCCTCGCATCGCTCCGGATTTTCGCGTCCAGAGAAATCTGACACTCGAGGGCCTCGTCTCACTCAAGGAACCCCGCCTCGATGTCGAGCGACTGCTGGTTATCGTCTATTACGGTGAACGATACGAAGAACGAACGGTTCACGGTGTCCAGGACCTCGAGATGGCCTGGAATCGGGTGTTTCCGGACCAGGATTGGCGTTCGGAGGTGCTACAAGAGGCCGTCGAGCAGGGCTTCCTCGAATCAGTCGAGCCCGGGAACGTGACCCTCAGCTACCGCGGCGAAACCTTCGTGCGAGACGGACTCGCCTGAGTTCACGGGCCCGTTTTACGCTTTCCCCGTGATCATCGGGGAGGCGAGATGGCAGCAAGCGTGCGTTCGGGTGGGTCTGGTGGTTTACGGGGCGTGGGTTTCACGCTCCTTACCCTGGTAGGTTCCCTGGCTGGCTGCGAGGCGCCGCCTGGAGCTGGAAAACCGGCTGTTCCGGCCCCCGTGGGAATCGAGCCGCCTGTCGGCGCCCTCGTGCCGCGCCCGGGAGCGACCGGACCTGTATCGGTGCGACAGGCCACGCCCGTGCCCGAACCCGAGACGGCGACGCGGTCCACCGTCCTCGGGGGGGCGGGGCGATTCGTCGAAGATTTCGAGGCCCGCACGATCACCTGGTCGAGAGCCTGGAAGGATGTACGCCAGGAGGTCGCTCCAGGGCTGTATCCATGGTTGCAGAGTGGTCTCTGGGGCCTGGCACCGACCCTGATTCCCGGTAGCCGCGGGCAATCGCTCGAGTTCAGAGACCTCAGGCCCCAGCCGGTTCTCACCTTCCGTCGGTGGGCTGGACAGACGTTCGGCACTCCGGATGGCCAGTTGCCCGGCCAGTACCG
>JBEIFE010000161.1:0-5003 GCA_040382575.1 Candidatus Sericytochromatia bacterium | reverse complement strand
CGAGAAGGTGACGCGGATGACCTCGTCGAGCGAGGTGTGGCCATCTTCCACCAGGCGCAACGAATAATCCTTCAAGGTTCTCATGCCCGATTGTTTGGCGGCATAACGGATCAGACCCGTCGAGGCGCCGCGAGCGATCAGATCACGCAGCTCATCGTTCATTTTCATGATCTCGTAGACGCCCATTCGCCCCGAGAAACCCTTCGAGCACTCGTTGCAGCCGACGGCCCGGTAGAACGTCGGGAGCGCCTTGGGGTCATATCGATAACCGACGTAATCGAGTTCACGGATCTCGGGCGTGTATGGCTGCTTGCACTTGCCACAGAGGCGCCGTACCAGTCGCTGCGCCAGGACGCCGATGGTCGCAGCCGAGACCATGAAGCCCTCTACGCCCATCTCGTGAAGGCGCATGACGGCACCGGGGGCATCGTTGGTATGCAACGATGTGAACACGAGGTGGCCCGTGAGCGCGGATTCGATGGCGATCTTGGCCACCTCGAGGTCGCGGGTCTCACCGATGAGCATGATGTCCGGATCCTGTCGGAGGAACGCCTTCAGCACGCGAGCAAAGGTGTAGCCAACCTCGGGACGGACCTGACACTGGTTGATTCCGGGCGCATCGTACTCGATCGGATCTTCCGCGGTCACGATGTTGACATCGGGTGTATTGCGCTCGTTGAGAATCGAATAGAGCGTGGTCGATTTACCTGAACCCGTCGGTCCCGTGACGAAGATGATGCCGAATGGCCGGTTCGCCATTTCCCGGACGAGGGTGAGGTCTTCCGGATAGATGAAAAGCTTCTCCAGCCCCAGCGTGGTCCCGGACTTGTCCAGGATCCGCATGCAGAGCTTTTCGCCGTACTTCGAGGGCAGGCTCGAGAAGCGGAAGTCCCAGTCCCGGTTCTTGAATCGAACCCGGATACGGCCATCCTGGGGAACTCGTTTCTCCGAGATGTCGAGGTTCGCCATGATTTTGAATCGGCTGACAAGCGCCGGCAAAAACTTCTTGGGAATGGCACTCTGGCGGTGCAGGATGCCGTCGATGCGGTATCGCACGACGACCTCGTTTTCCCATGGCTCGATGTGGATATCCGATACCTTACGGGCCCCGCCGATCGCGTTGGTCAGGATAGAGTTCGCAAGCTTGATGATGGGCGACTCTTCGGCCGCTCGCTCCAGCTCGATGGCCTTCTGGTTGTCTTCCTTCTGCTCGACGACCTCCAGGTCATCGTCCGATACGATTTCACCCAGAACGGAAGAGATGTCCATGACCGGCGCCGAATCCACCTCGGGTGCCGCGGACTGGGCCGCCTGGTCCATGAACCAGAAGAACTCGTCTTCCGTGATGACGACGGGCTGGATATGGACGCCCTTGACCATGAAGCGAACATCGTCGACCGCGATCAGGTTGGTCGGATCGACCATGGCAAGCGTGAGACGGTTGTTGGCGAGCGAGATCGGCACGATCTGGTGCTGACGCTGGAGATTATCCGGAATGAGGCGCAGCACCTCGGGCGGAATCTTGGTCTTTCGCAGGTTGATGTAACGGAGCCCGTACTGGAGTTCCAGGGCATCCTTGATGCTGGCCTCGGTGATGAACCCCTGCTTGATGAGGATCATCCCGAGGCTTTCCTTGGTGGACTTCTGGATGTCAATGGCCGTCCGAAGCTGGTCCTGCGTGATGAGATTCGCATTGACCAGGATCTCGCCCAGCTTCATCTTGACGATGGCCACGGTGGAAGTCCTCCGACTTTCTCAGGAACGATGGATCACGAAAAACCCGGTCGGCGGGAGACGTCCCTGCCGACCGGGCCCCGCAGAGGGTCACGTAACAGGCCGAGCTAGGTGCCGTCTCCAGCAAGCACCGAAAGGATCGCCGTCAGATCGAGACCGACGAGTGATGGGGCCATGACGACCAGGACACCCACCTGGAGTGCGACGAGCATGACCAGGGCTCCCTCGGTATCGAGCAAAGCGAGGCGAGTCGACCCCACTCTCATCTTCTTACCCTGAACATCGAGATTGGTGAGCATCGAAGACGCGATGGCCCCGACCAGTTCCTTCTCGAATGTGGCAGGCAAGGTGCTCGCGATGACCAGACCATCCCGACCGACGATCAAGCTACCCTGAACCCCCTCGCAACCATCGATGCGCTGTAACAGCTGGTCGAGATCGGCACCACGAGAGTTCGAGATGATGGTGGTGGTCGAATAAACCCCTGCCCCTCGCTTCTCGGCGTTGTCGATGATGCGCTTCAGGGTGTTCTGGTCGACCAGGAGCTTCCCGATCGAGACCAGGCCGTCCTGACTGGCGCCGGCGGAAGGCGCGAGCGCCGTCACGGGGGCGCTGACGGGCCCCCGTGCAGCGGCGGCAGCAGGAGCAGCGGGGGCAGGAGCAGCGGGGGCAAGGGATGGCGACGAGGGTGTCGCCGGAGGCGGAGCAACGGGCCTCGGCGCCGGGGCCGCAGCAGGAACGGCCGGAGCCGTGCCGCCGGGCTCGAAAGAATCGAACAGGGAGTCCAGGTCGCGATCCACGCCTTCGGGCGCAAACAAACCGCTGCCTGAGCCGGCAGGAGGCTGTGGAGCGGATCGCGGAGCAGGAGCCGCAGGGCGTGGAGGTTCGGCGACGGGCACCTGCGTCACCGGTGGCTGAGGCCTCGGAGGTGGCGGGTAGGAGTCATCTTGCCCAGGGTCGGAGAAAAAGCCCGATGCCTCGGCTTCTGGATCCCCGAAAGAAAACAGGTCCCCCTCGATGGCTCCGAGCAGGTCTTGCTCGAGCGTCGATTCATGGGCCCCAAGCGAGGCCGACTGCTCGGATTCGATTTCAGCCTGGGGTAGCGCGGTCGTGCGCTTCTGGTTCCCTACGCCACGTTTTCCGCCACCTGGCGACAGCTTGCGAGTCCCACCCGAGTTGCCAGCACGCTTGCGACCATCCTTGCCACTCGGGGAGGCCGGCGCGGCCTTTTCCTGAGACGGACGTCGAAACGCAGAAAGCAATGAGTCGAAGAACCCGGGCTTCGGGGCCTTTTCAGCGGGTTCCAGTTTCTTCGTGCCTTTGCGGGTTGCCATCGGACCTTCGTCTTCTCCCGTCCACATCGAGCCAGGAAAGTATCTTTCGGCTCGCCGACAACCATGTACCCGGAAGCTCTCGTACCCTATCCTGATGAGCCATCCCGGACCGCAGCACCCGTACGTTCCGCCAGGCGCGCCAGGATGCTCGCCATCGCTGGCTCGATCTGCTCGTCAGTCAGAGTCTGCTCGGCAGCCCGGAACGCGATCCTCAGACCGAGGCTCACCTGACCTGCAGGTAGTGGAGCCCCTGCATAGCGATCGAAGCAATGCACGTCCTCGAGCCATTCACCACCTGCCTCGCGGACGAGGGCCAGCAGTTCACCCGCCTGAACATCCTGCGAGACGCGAAGGGCCAGATCGCGGGTGACGCCAGGCTGACGCGAAAACGGTCGGTAGGCGGTCACGGTGGCGCGACGGCTGGATGTCTCGAGTACACCCAGATCGAGCCAGACGACGGCGACCCGCCCCAGATCAGGAGCATCGAGCGTCTCGAGATGCGCAGGGTGGACCTCGAAAACCTCACCCAGGTGTCGGTTGCCGATGAGCAACCGGGCTCCACGCCCGGGATGTCGATGACCTTCCGCCGGAAGCACCTCGACGCGATGACCGTCGATCCGCAGATCGCCGAGGATGCGATCGACCAGACCTGCTGCCCAGCCGAAATCCGCTTGCAGCGCCTCGGGAGCAGACTGCCAGGTGCCTCGCATCTGGTCACCCTGCAGGACGATGGCCAGTTCTTCGCGCGCATCGACCCCGCCCGTCGCGTCGATACGGTGCGTCCATCCCAGCTCGTAAAATCCGGGGGCGCGTCGTGCACGCTGGCGAGCGTTGTAGACCAGTACGTCGAACGGACCGCGCCAGAGTTCGCTCCTCAGAACCTCGAACCCCGCCAGCGGATTCGCAAGCGCCACCGCCCCCTCTGCGGAGGTCGAGTGGGCCACGAGGCTGGAAGAGACGATTTCCTGGAGCCCGATCCCCTCGCAGGTCTGACGAAGGCGGCGGCGTAGCGTCTCGCGCCCCCCGAGAGTGGCGGCCGGCCGCTGGGGCAAGGACAGAACAGGGAGGGACTCGTATCCCCGGAAGCGGGCGATCTCCTCGATGATGTCCACAGCACGGCGAACATCGCCGGTTCGCCAGCTGGGAACCGTCACGACCAGTGCATCGGCATCGAGTTCCCGCAGGCCGAAGCCCAGTTCACGGAGCGACTCCTTGACGGCCTCGTCGAGCAGATCCGCTCCGAGCAACGATGCGACCTGAGCCCTGGTCACGTGCAGTTCGAGACAGCTGGTGTCACCGCTACGAGACTCGGTGGCGTCCCCCGTCTGTCGGGCCCCGGCCAGCTCGGTCAACAGGCGAACGGCTGCGGCCGCAGCGCGGCCAAGCGTATCGGGATCGACTCCCCTGGAGAAGCGCTGACTGCTCTCCGAGTGAAGCGCGAAACGACGTGAGGTCCGACGGATGGAGGCCGCATCGAATGCCGCAACCTCGAGCACGATGCGGCTGGTGCCTTCGTGGACTCCAGATTTCTCTCCGCCCATGACGCCGGCCAGGGCCACCGGTTGACGAGCATCTGCAATCACGAGATGGGAGGAATCGAGCTTACGCTCGACGCCATCCAGGGTGACGATCTGCTCGCCCTCTCGAGCCGGACGGACCTCCAGCACATCCCCCTCGAGGCGATCGCGATCGAACGCATGCATCGGATGTCCATATTCGAGCATGACCAGATTGGTCACATCGACGACATTCGAGATGGCGCGGACTCCGGAAGCGGCAAGTCGATCCTTCAACCAGTCAGGCGAGGGGCCGACCGTGATACCGTCCAGGGCGATCGCGAAGTACCTCGGGCAGCGGTCAGGCGCCAGAAAGCGCACCTCGATGTCGCCCTCCTCGGCCCCCCCCAGCTCATCCGATGGGGGATAGGCGCGTCGG
>JBEIFE010000160.1:0-5024 GCA_040382575.1 Candidatus Sericytochromatia bacterium | reverse complement strand
GGCACGACCTGGATGCGAAGATGTCCTGAATGGGCCAGAATCTCACCGTCACCGATGAACGTCTTGACGGTGGGACTCAAGATGTCGATACGCTTCCCTGACCACATGCGAACGCTACGGCTATTCACGTGCGAGCCATCGAGCGTCATCCGTGCCACGGTGAGAAGGCTCCGGAGGCGACTCGAACGCGTGACGAGACATACCCCCAGGATCCCATCGTCGTTACGGGCATCCGGACACGCACGGACCCTCCGGGCGATGGTGGGCTGATTGTGGACGAAGACGGCCATGGAGCGGAAACGACCCCGGGGTTCGTCGTCTATCGTCACCTCGACATCGTGAACAGGGAGCGATTTGCCCAGCAGCAGGCGCAGGCTGTACAGGACGTACAGGAGGCTGCCGAAGGGCCGCACCAGCAGTCGAGACCAGGACCCGAGCGCCTTGAGGCGGTTCACCCCGATCGCCGTCTCGGTCACGACCCCCAGGCCACCGGCCGTGATGTACATCCGCCCGTTGATGTCGAGCAGATCGAGTTTTCGCGCGTGTCCGGCCCGGATGCGGGCACAGGCCCCTTTCACGTCCGAAGGGATGCCCAGGTGACGAGCCAGATCATTGGCCGTGCCAGCTGGCACGACGCCCAGCTTGACAGGGGTGTGGACGAGCAGATTGACCACCGCATTGACCGTGCCATCGCCCCCCACGGCCACGACGGTCCCGACCCCGGCCTCGATGGCCTCGCGGACGGCTCCCGAAAGGTCATCGGGGCTCGATGGTACCCGCACGACGGCGTCCAGGTCCGAAAGTTCAGCCTGGATGCGATGCAGCAACTCCTGACTCGAACCGCTGCGGGAGCCCGGGTTTCCGATGACCAGGATCCTAGGCGACGAAGGCTCGCGCACGCGATTCCCCCGGATCATAGAGGGGAACGGACCGGGAGACGATCGCCATCTCGGGATGTGCATCGAGCGTCGCGAACGTCATGGGCAGCGCTTCACGGCTGTAGAAATTGCGCTGGAAGCCCTCGTTGCGATGCAGCTCTCGCAGGTCAGCGGCGAACGTCGCTTCATACTGCCTCAAGTGCGGAGCGTGATCCAGCAGGAGCCTCAGCGCCTGAAACGGGGAATTCGGCGCGACGAAACGGGCCATGATCCCGCCGAATAGCCTCGCATTGAACGCGCGGACACCGGGGGAGGCCGGCTCCCAGACCTCCCGGAGCAGGTGCTGCTCGATCCGGAAGTGTCGCGTCTCGTCGAGCATGTGAGCGCGATGAACCTCGGTGAACAGGGGGTCTACTGCGGGATCGCGGCTGTACTGACGGTACAGATGAACCGTGATCTCCTCGAACAGGAGCCCCATCCAGACCCACGGCATGAAGGTCTCGGGCATGCGGGACATCAGCTGGACCAGTTGCCGGCGTGCCGCCCGGTGGATGCGCGTCTTCCGCTCGGGATACCACTCGGGTCGAGCCGTCTCGAGCAGGCGCCAGAACATCTCGGTATGCCGATGTTCTTCCTCGATGAGATCGATCATGCAGTGCCGGAGTTCAGCGCCGATCGCCCCACGCTTGCGAGCCAGCAGATGCTCGACGGCAGGGACCAGGATGTCGCCCTCGAGGTAGATGAATTGCTCGCAGATGGCCAGGGCCGTGAACTCCCCCAGGAAAGCCATGTCGTCGTCCGTGAGCAGGTGACGGCTCGGCAGGTACGAGAAGTAGATGAGCGATTCGGGTGCCCAGCGTTTCCCCGCCGTGAGACCAGCGGCGAACGGAATGGAGTCGAGTGATACGACGTTCTGCAGGGCCTGCTGGTGGAGGCGTGCCGGGTCGACGAGGCTGAGACTCACGGGTTATCCTCTCCCAGGATCACGACACGACCGCTGGTGCCGTCCATCCGGACACGCTGCCCACGGTCGAGGCGAGCACACAGTCCCTTCATGCCCACGATCGTGGGGAGTCCGAACTCGCGCGCGACGATCGCCGAATGCGAGAGGATGCTCCCCTTCTCGACCAGCAGCCCCGAGACGGCCGGATAGAGGGCCACCCATCCCGGATCGGTCCGGGGTGCAACCAGGATCTCACCGGCCAGGCGCAGATCATCTCCCGGTTCGCGAACCAGCCGTGTGCGCGCCTCGACCTGTCCCGGACAGCATGGAGTGCCCACCAGCTCGTCCGGTCCGAGACCGTGCTGCGCGCTCATCCGTGCGTGACCGACGTACCGCTCGAGCACGTGAGGCAGACCGAAGGTGGCGAAGCGCTCGTCGGGCTCGACGGCTCGAAACGCCTCGAACTCGGCGCGACGCAGGTCGACCAGGGCCCGGAGGTTCCGCGTCACGGATCGGCCATCCACGTAGGCCACGATCTCCTCGACCGTCAGGTAGAAGATGTCGTCCACCGAACCCAGAACCCCCTGCCGGGTCCAGTCGGCACCGATCGCCCGGAACAGGCGGCGGACGGCACCGAACATGCGCGTGCGGGCAAACCTCAGATTCTCGCGATTACGGACGTGCTTGCGGGTCCATCCCAGCACCTTCCGGAAGAGGAACCTGCGAAGAGGATGCGAGCTGAGCGCCGCGTCGGCTCGTTCTTCGGCTGCGGACCTCACGGCACGCTCACGTGCCTCGAGTGCCTCGAGGTCCGTGGCTCCGGTCGCCAGATAATTGCGAAGCATGACGGCGACGAAGTCCGGCTTCTCGCGCAGGCTGGGCTCCTCGAGCTTGAGCTCGTTCATACCGCGATCGCCGTAGCGGCGCATCCAGTCGGCCAGGTCCGCGCGGAGGTCCGCCAGAGTGGGGTCTGTCTCGACCATCTGGAAGAAAGGTGCTGGAGAGGCCTCGAGCGCACGGCGCGCCGCCGCGTGCCCTCGCAGCCGCGCAGCCATCTGCATCAGTCGCCGGGTCGGCTGGGTGCTCTCGAGTCCGCCCTCGCCCGCGAGCAGGTCATTCTGAAGAGCCCCGTCCGCTCCGAGCCACCGCTCGCACAGGCGGCGCAGCGTGGCATAGCACAGCATGGCCCCCATGTCGGTCAAGATGGGCGCCTGCCAGTGCCGGGTCGTCTCGTTGACCTGCTGCTCGAATCGATCCAGACAGCGCTCGGCGGACCAGCCCTCGAAGGTCTCATCCGTGAGATCCTCGAGTGAACGTGCGATTCGAAGGTCGAAGCGCCTCACCACATGGTCGATCCTGGCAAAGTGCCAGACGATGCGCGCGATCATCCCCAGCATCCGGGGCATGTCGCGAGTCCAGCGCTCGAGGCCCGAACTGGCAGGTGGGAGGCGATAATCGAGCGATTCCCGGACGCCCATCATCGATTCCATGGCTCCCCGGCTGAAGGCGAAGCCCGGGAGCATCGCGAGTGATTCGTACCAGGTGAGCAGGTTGTAAAAGACCCTACCCTGGATGAGGCCAAGATAGGCGTGGGTCGACCGCTCACGTTCCTCACCGACATGAAAAGGGACGCCGAGCATCCGGCCGAAGAGCGTGTAGACCGTCTGGTAAGAACGCGACGCGAACGAGAAGGTCAGGGGTGTCGTGACCCCCGAATAGCTCTCGACGATGTTGGAGTTGTCCCAGAGCAGCTTGCGTCCGCCCACCGGAGTGGTGATCGGCCGGACCTGGAGGCAATAGATCGTATCGCCCTGGAAAGCCCCCTCGACGTCGACCGGACATCCGAGGCGGTCAGCAGCCGTCCGCAACATCTCGTGAATGGCGCGACATGCGTCATCGGACAGCACGCTCAGGCCGCGCAGTTCGTCCGGCACCTCCATCGTGGCGACGCCAGCATCCCCGTTCGGTACGACCATGTGCTCTTGGTCGGCCGTCTCGCGAGAGAGCACGCCCCCCGTCGAGGCCTCGAGCACGTACCGGTCCGCATCGACGGCCCCGGAGACGAGACCTTCACCCAGCCCGCGGGCGGCGCTCACGAGCATCTCGGAGGGGTCACGGGTGAGGACGTTGGCGCTGAAACCCACCCAGGACCGGTCGGCCAGGACCATGGTCTGGACCACGACGGCCATCGAAAGCCCCTCGAGAGGGAGGCCCAGACGCGTGCGATAGGCCATCCCACGGTCCGAATACAGGGACTGCCAGCAGCCGACGATGGCCCGGGCGATCGCCTCGGGATGGTCCTCGACGTGCAGGAAGGTGTCGAGTTGCCCGGCGAAGGAAGCCTCCATGCCATCCTCGTCGCAGGCCGAGCTACGAACGGCCACCGTGCCGCGGGGAAGCCTGGCAAGTTCGCCACGGACCCCGGCCACCAGCCGTGCGAACACGGATGGCTCGAGGGCCAGGTGCGCGATGGTCTCCCGGCGCTCCGACGGACTTTTGCCCAGGTCGTGCCCCGCGACGATCGCCTCGTACAGGGCAGCTGGAACGATGAAGAAGGGCGGGACCTCGAGCCCCCAGGCCTCGATCTGCAGCAGGGAAGCCCCCTTGCCACCGACCTGTCGGCGGTCGATCGCGGGGTCCGTCGAGGGTTCTTGCAAGGTCGGAATCATCGGAACATCCCCCAGTCGATGATGAGCGCGAGATTGAAGACGAGGACGGGCAGGGCGGCGATCGCCTCGACCCGCCGACGCAGGTCCAGGGGATAACCTTCCGACCGGGCCTTGCGCAGGCCACCCACGAGAACCAGGACGGCCAGTGCCCAGGCTCCCCACGGGGCCAGCCACGCGGCCATATGCAGGTGCAGGGGGGCAGCAAGGCCTACCAGCAGCGCGAGTGAAGCTCCCTGAAAGGTGAGCAAGGTTGCGATCGCCCGCGGGATCCCGATGCGGCCCGAATACGAATCGACCCCGGGCTTCTCGTCGTCCGGGTGCCAGACTTTCCGGGCAACCTCGAGCGAGAAGACCAGGCCATACCCCACCAAGGCGTACCCCATCAGAGGCCGAGCGAACGGGTCAAAGGTCGGCGAGATCCCGTTCATGCTCGCGTAGATGGCCATCACCATGCCGAACAGGACGGCCATGTGGCTCAATCCGTACACGAAAAGGTGGCGTCTGAGCCAGGACCCGATCCCGAATTCGCGGAGC
>JBEIFE010000159.1:0-5030 GCA_040382575.1 Candidatus Sericytochromatia bacterium | reverse complement strand
GGTCTGCTGACGCACACGATCCAGGGACTGCCGCGCATATTTGCCCACTCCCATGACCCGCGCCGGGCCGAGCACCCCGAGCAGGTCGGCGAGAGCAGCGTCACAGAGCCGCTCCATCGCATCCCGGTAGGCGCGAGGCAATCGGTCGGGCGTGAGGTTTCGTCCCCCCTCGTCGAGAAACAGGAGTGGACAGTAGTTCAAAACCATCTGGCGAGAGAAGAAGTCCCGGGGATCGGGATGATTCCGGGCGATAGCCCCCCAGAGCCGCATCCCGCTGCCCTCGGCGCGCCGGCAGGCCAGGCCCTGGACCGGACGCTCCGGATGAACCGGGTCGGGCTGCTCGACCTCGAACCGCAGCCCCATCCAGTCCCGGACCATCGGGATGGCCCCGAAGGGAACCCCCGTCTGGCCCATCCCGAAGGGCCCCGGGTTCATGCCGAGCCACACGACCTCGCGCCGGTGCGCTCCCGCCATCCGCCAGTAAGCCTCGTGCCCGGCCCATGCATACTGCAACGGGTCCTGAACGTGGAACACGTCATCCGGAACGGGCAAGGAGCGGAGCGACTCCGAGAGGGCACGGGTTCGCGTCAGGATGGGCTCGATGCTCATTTCAGCCTCCGGGCAGCAGGGGATGGCGATCTCGATTAAACTGAACGAGGTGCCTCGAGCGCCAGCCTTCCTGGAAAGGTTCCCTACGTGGTCCTCGAACTTTGCGACGTCGTCCGGACCTACCGTTCCCACGAGTCCGTGCGCGCCGTGGATGGCGTCAGCTTTGCCCTCTCCCGGGGAGAATGGGTGGCGCTCGTCGGCCCCAGCGGCTGCGGCAAGAGCACCCTGCTTCAACTCGCGGGCCTGCTCGACCGTCCCGATTCTGGCAAGGTGCTCCTGGAAGGCCTCGACACGGCGGCCGCGGACGAGGCCACCCGGACCCGGCTGCGTCGCAGCCGTCTTGCAACGGTCTTCCAGTTCTTCCACCTGCTGCAGACGCTCTCGGTACGCGAGAACGTGGCCCTGCCCCTGCATCTCAACGGGATCTCGGGGCGTGAGGCGCGCGAACGGGTCGACCGTCTGCTGGCCCGCCTCGGGCTCGAGCAGCGCGGGGAGCACCATCCGCACCAGCTCTCGGGCGGCCAGATGCAGCGCGTGGCGATCGCCCGGGCCCTGGTCCACCGTCCGGCCCTGATCCTCGCCGACGAACCGACCGGCAATCTCGACAGCCACACCGGCGACGAGGTCCTCGATCTGCTGGGCCGCATCACTCGCGAGGAAGGCGCCACCCTCCTGATGGTCACCCACGACCCGGAAGCCGCGCGGCGGGCGGACCGGATACTCGTCATGCGCGATGGCCGCCTGGCCGGAACGACCGCTTGAACCCGACGCTGGCCTGCTTCCGGGCGCTCGTCCTGGGCTCGTGGCAGGAACGCCCCTTCCGGCTGGTCCTGGGACTCCTGGGCGTGGGACTGGGCGTGGGCGTCACCGTCGCCGTGCTGCTCGCCAACCACAGCGCGCTCGCAGCCTTCGACGCCGGGATGCGACTCGTCGTGGGACCTCCACCCTGACGGTTCGCTCGGAGGCCGGACGGCTCGAGGAAGACGTCCTGGACCGCATCCTGGCCGTCACGCCACCCGAGGTGAGCGTCACGCCCGTCGTCGAGGGCAGCATCCGCCTCGAGGGCCCGATCGAGACCGACTGCACCGTCCTCGGGACCGATATCCTGGCCCGGGCTCCCTTCCAGGGCTACCCGCTCCGGGAGGGGAGCCTTCCCGTCGACCTGCTCGAGCCGCGCACGTGGCTCATCACGGCCGATCTGGCCCGCGCGACGGGCTGGACCACCGGTTCGACAGCCTCCGTGCGCCTCGACGACCGCCGGGAGGTCTGGACCGTGGCAGGCGTCCTGGAACCCGCCGCCGGTCAGCGTCATCTCGATGCGCACGTGGCCTTCATGGACATCTCGAGCGCGCAGCGCGCCTTCGGGGCGCGGGCCCTGCTCGACCGGATCGACCTCGCCCCGTCCCCAGCAGAGGACGGCCGCGGCTTCACGTCCACGCCGCCAGCCTGGGAAACCCTGCGCCGGACCCTGCAGAGCCGGCTGCCGGCCGGGGTTCGCGTACAGGATGCCGGTGAGCGGCAGGACGTGACGCGTCGCATGATCCGGTCGTTCGAGCTCAATCTGCTCGCCCTCGGCTTCATCTCGATGCTGCTCGGGGCTTATCTGATCTTCAACACGCTCGCGGTCGGCGTCGCCCGTCGACGGGCGGACATCGCGATCCTGCGCGGGATGGGGGCGACGGGCCGCGAGATCTTCCAGGCCTTCGCCCTCGAGGGCCTGCTGCTGGGGCTGGGGGGCTCGGTACTCGGACTGGGCATCGGCGCCGCGCTGGCCCGAGGGGCACTCGGGTTCATCCACCGGACCATCGAGACGCTCTACGTGACGACCTCGGATCCGGGTCTCGTGCTCGATCCGGTGAGCTGTCTGCTGGCCGTCGCGGGGGGCACCATCCTGAGCCTCGCGAGCGCCGTGGCTCCCGCCTGGCAGGCCAGCCGCGTCCCGCCAGGGCTCGCGATGCGCACCTCGGAGATGGTCGACACCGGCTGGGCCTGGCCCGTGGGTCTCGCGATCGCCGGAAGCGGCTTCTGTGGCCTGGCCGCCTGGCTCGGCACGTGGCCGGCCATCGGCGGGTTCCCCGTCGCCGGATTCGCGGCCGCCTTCGCCTGGACGCTCGGAGGCTCGGGGCTCATCCCGCTCTCGATGCGAGTGCTCGCGATCGCCACGCACCCCGCTGTCCGGCGATTGCCCCTCGTGGCGCGCCTCGGCATCGAGCACCTCGATGCGGCCCGATCGCGACATGCCGTGGCGATCGCGGCCCTGATGGTGGGCGTCGGGATGGTCATCGGCATGTCCACGATGATCGGCAGTTTCCGCGACACCGTGCGAGCCTGGACCCGGCAGACGCTGCAGGCGGATCTGTTCATGGGCCCCGGCTCGCACCGGGGCGCCGCGACGCGCGGCACACTGTCGCCCGCGACCCTCGCGCTCGTGAAGGGCGTGGCCGGGGTGCGGGCCGTCGATGCCTACCGAGAAATCCGGCAGGTCGTCGATGGCCGCGAGACGCGAATCGGCAGTGGTGACCTGGCGCTCCTGGGGGAACGCGAGGGACTGCAGGTCGTCCAGGGGGGCCCGCTTTCCCGGCTCGTCCCGCGCCTCGTCGACCACGAGACGGCGCTCGTGTCCGAGCCCTTCGCACAGCACCACGGCACGCACCCGGGCGATCGCATCCCGCTCGAGACCGTCTCGGGGACCCGATCCTTCGAGGTCGTGGGCATCTATCGTGACTACGGTAGCGACCAGGGCGTCGTCGTGATCGATGCCAGCACCTTCAGCCGGGCGTTCCCTCGCCAGACGGGCGCGACGAGCGCCGCCGTGTACCTCAAACCCGGCGTCCGGGCCGAGGACGTCCGCCTGGCCATCGACCGCGCGCTGGGCCCCGAGGCCCGCGTCAGCCTCCAGACCAGCGGGGAACTGCGTACCGAGGTGCTGCGGATCTTCGACGACACCTTCGCGATCACGTGGGCCCTCGAGGCGATCGCGATCGTCGTGGCCCTGCTGGCCGTCGCGGGCACGCTCGTCGCCCTCGTGCTCGAGCGCCGCGGGGAACTGGGCATCCTGCGGTCGCTGGGCTTCACACCGGGCGAACTCCAGACGATGGTCCTGGTCGAGGCCGTCGGCCTCGGGCTCCTGGGGGCCGGAGCCGGCACGGCCCTGGGAGAGGTCCTGGCCCGACTGCTGGTCGAGGTGATCAATCGTCAGACCTTCGGCTGGAGCATCCCACTCGTGTACGACCCGCGCGTCGCCACCGTCACGTGCCTGCTGGTGGCCACCACGGCGGCCATGGCCGGATGGTGGCCCGCCCGGCTCGCAGGTCGGCTGGCCGCCGAACGACAGGAGGATCGGGATGCCTGAGGGACGTCACCGCTGGACTCTCGCCGGGATGCGCCGCACGTTTGCCCTGACCACGCTCCTTGCCATGGGCGCGGCCCTGACCGGGCCCGCCGGGTCGGTGCAGGCGGCCCCGGGTCGCGATCGTTCACCGGACGGCTGGAAGCTGGCCCTACCCGGATACCGGTTCTCGTTCCCGCGTGACCACGCGGCGCACCCCGACCACCGGACCGAATGGTGGTACTACACGGGCCACCTCACGGGCGCCGAAGGTCGGGAGTGGGGCTTCCAGCTGACCTGTTTCCGCGTGGGCCTGCGGCACGAGACCCCGCGCCCGGGCCTCGCGTGGGACGCACGAGATATCCAGTTCGGTCATTTCACGCTCACCGACCAGCGGGCCGGGACCTTCCATGTGGCCGAGCGCCGGGCCCGCTCGGTGCCCCGGTTTGCCCACGCCCGTGCCGACCGCTACGACGTGCGCCAGCAGGACTGGTCGATGCGCCTCGAGGGTGACCACCACCGCCTGGTGGCCGGTGACGGCGACACGCGCCTGGAACTCGACCTGTTGCCGGCCAAGCCGCCCGTCATCCAGGGCGTGAACGGCGTCAGCGCAAAGTCGGCCGGACGCGGTCAGGCCTCGCATTACGTGTCCTTCACGCGCCTGGGCGGGACGGGGCTCCTGGCTCGCGGCAAAGCGCGTGAACGCGTGTCGGTCCAGGCATGGATGGACCACGAGTGGGGCTCGAACCAGATGGCGGCGGACGAGGTGGGCTGGGACTGGTTCAGCATCCAGCTCGACGACGGCAGGGAAGCCATGTTCTACCTGCTGCGGCGCGCGGATGACACCGTGGTGCCGCAGTCGAGCGCCACCTGGGTCGACCGGGAAGGCAAAGCACGCCACCTGAGCCTGGGGGACTTCCGTATCCGCCCGACGGCGCGGTGGACGAGCCCGCGCACGCGTGCAACTTATCCGGCCGGATGGCGGATCGCCGTACCGGGCGAGGACACGGAACTGGAGATCAAGCCGCGCATGGCGGACCAGGAACTCGTCACGTCGGCCTCGACGGGCGTGGCCTACTGGGAAGGCGCGGTG
>JBEIFE010000158.1:0-5064 GCA_040382575.1 Candidatus Sericytochromatia bacterium | reverse complement strand
CGCCTCGTCTCGCTGGTGCCCATCCTGTTCGGGGTGGTGCTGCTCGTGTTCCTGGCCGTGCGCGCGGTTCCGGGTGACCCGGCCCAGATCATGCTGGGCGAGCGAGCCACGCCCGAGACCCTGGCGCAGCTCCGGCACGAGCTCGGGCTCGACCGTCCGGTACCCGTCCAGTTCGTCTCGTACGTGGGACAGCTCGCCCAGGGAGACCTGGGGCGCTCGATCCAGTCTGGCGAGGCCGTCGCGACCGAGATCGCCCACCGGGCCGGGGCCACGATCGAGCTGTCGATCGCGGCACTGGCGATCGCCCTGGGGGTGGGCATCCCGCTCGGATGCCTCGCGGCCGTCAAACGCAACGGCTGGCTCGACGTCGCCGCGAGCGGCGTGTCGCTGCTGGGCGTCTCGATGCCGATCTTCTGGCTCGGCCTGTTGCTCATGCTCCTGTTCGCGGCGACCTGGCGGGTCCTACCCCTCTCGGGCCGCCTCGATCTCGCCCTGGATGTCGCTCCCGTGACGGGTCTGCTCACGCTCGACGCGCTGTTACAGGGGCAGTTCGAGGCCCTCGTCGATGCCCTGCGCCATCTGGTGCTGCCGGCCTGCACGCTCGCAACGGTCCCCCTTGCCACGCTGGTGCGCATGACACGGGCGGCCATGCTCGAGGTCATGGGCTCGGAACACGTCCGCGCCGCACGGGCCAAGGGTGTGCCCGAGCACCTCGTCGTGCTACGCCACGCCCTCTCGAATGCCTGGATCCCCATCGTGACGGTGGCTGGTCTGCAACTGGGGACGCTGCTTTCGGGGGCCGTCCTGACCGAAACCCTGTTCTCGTGGCCCGGTGTGGGCACCCTCGCGGTGGGGGCCGTCTTCGCCCGGGACTTCCCGCTGCTGCAGGGCTGCGTGCTGGTGTTCGCTCTCACGTTCGTGGGCGTCAACTGGGGCGTGGACTGGCTCTATGGACGTCTCGACCCGCGCCTGCGTGAGCGGGGGGAGGACTAGATGCTCGCCCTGAAGCGCCTGTGGCGCCACCGCTCGGGACGCGTCGGCCTGGTGCTGGCGACGCTCATCGTGCTGCTGGCAGCCCTCGGCCCCAGCTGGCTCGGGATCGATCCGCTCGCGCCGGACCGGGCCGTGCGCCTGCAGGGCCCATCGGGAGCGCACTGGCTGGGCACGGACGATCTGGGGCGCGACGTACTGGCCCGCATCGTCTCTGGAGCCCGGATCTCGCTCGGGGTGGGGGCCGCTTCCGTGGTCCTGTCCCTGGGACTCGGGGTGGCGATCGGGCTCGTGGCGGGCATGGTCGGGAAGCGCACCGACGAGGCGCTCATGCGGCTCATGGACATCTGGATGGCCTTCCCGGGGCTGCTGCTGGCCATCCTGCTGGTGGCGATCGCCGGTCCCGGCCTCGAGAGCGCCGTCGTGGCGATCGCCCTCGTCAACGTGCCCGTTTATGCCCGCCTGGTGCGGGCCTCGGTGCTCACGATCGTGCGGCAGGAGTTCGTCGAGGCGGCGCGAGCCGTGGGGGCCTCACCCGTGGCGATCGCCCTCGGGCACGTCCTGCCCAACTGCCTGGGCCCCGTGTGGGTGCAGGCGACGCTCGGCTTCGCCACGGCCGTGCTCGAGACGGCCGCCCTCTCGTTCCTGGGCCTGGGCGCCCAGCCCCCCGCGCCCGAGTGGGGCGCCATGCTCAACCAGGCCCGTCCGTACATCCGGGAGGCTCCCTGGACCGTGACCTTCCCGGGCCTCGCCCTGATGGTCGTGGTGCTCG
Source organism: Candidatus Sericytochromatia bacterium (assembly GCA_040382575.1). Taxonomy (GTDB): domain Bacteria; phylum Cyanobacteriota; class Sericytochromatia; order S15B-MN24; family UBA4093; genus JAYKJE01. Next base: position 3,302 of record JBEIFE010000158.1, on the reverse strand, counting down.
GATTCAACCTGCTGGGCGACGCGCTGCGGGACCTCTTCGACCCGCGCACGCGCAAGGCCTGAGCCGCCCGGGGTTCCGCCCGTCCGTTGCCACACGGGGACCGCCGTGACATGCTCGGGTCCCTGCGCCGTCCTCCCGTCGCCCGAACGCCGCCAGGGCATGCGGGCGCGGAGATGGCTCGATCCATGGGGGATCCAGCCTGCTCACGAGGGAGTGACGGCGTGGGGAGTTTCAAGCACTACCTGCCAGCGGCCAGTGGCGCGGAGCAGACGCTCCTCGAGGACCTCGCGCGCGAGCACGTCCGGCACCTGAACGTCCACGCGCGACAGGTCCGCGAAACCTCTCAGCTGTTCTTCGAGGCGGACGACGCCAACCTGGCAGGGTTCATCTGGTTCCTGCTGGCGCGCCTGCGCCGCATGCAGCGGCAGGTGGAAGCCCTCTACCAGGCGCCCTCGGGGCCCGTCAGGTCCGAGGGCCGGAAGGAATCTCCGGTCCGCCGCCACGTCGCAGGGACCGGAGGCGCGTGCTGAGGCGGGCCTCGTCCCCGTGCTCGGTCGGAACGTAGAAGCGCTTCGGACCCAGAGAATCGGGCCAGTATGCCTGCATGACGTACCCGCCGGGGTGATCGTGCGGGTACAGGTACCCCTTGCCGGCCCCCATCTCGCGGAGCAGGCGCGTGGGAGCATTTCGTAGATGCATCGGGACGGGGTCGGCGCCCCGGGCACGCACCAGGGCGATCGCGGCATCCATGCCCTTGTAGGCCGCATTGCTCTTGGGAGCCGACGCCAGGTACGTGATGCACTGTGCCAACGGGATGCGCGCCTCGGGCATGCCGAGCGCCTGCACGGCCTGGAAGGTGGCCTGCGCGATCATCAATCCGCGGGGGTCGGCGTTGCCCACATCCTCGCTGGCGGCCACCAGCAGGCGCCGGGCCACATACACGGGATCCTCACTGCCCTCGAGCAAACGCGCCGCCCAGTACAGCGCGGCGTCTGGATCGGAGCCCCGTACCGACTTGATGAGTGCCGAAACGAGGTCGTACCGCGTGTCTCCGTCGCGGTCGAGTCCCTGCACCCGGATCCCGACCGCCGTCACGAGGGCCTCGAGCGTGAGCGGTTCGATCGTACCGGCCACCTCGAGCGCACCGAGGCCACGCCGGGCGTCCCCGTCGGCGTAGTCCACGATCCAGTCGAGGATGGCAGCAGGCAAGGCGTCCGGGGATCCTCCCAGGCCGCGCGCCGCATCGGTCCAGGCTTCAAGCAAGATCCGGACCATGGCCTCGCGGGACACGGGCGGCAGCACGACAACCCGCGCCCGGCTGAGCAGAGCGGGTTGGAGGGCGAACGAGGGATTCTCGGTCGTGGCCCCCACCAGCACGAGCGTGCCGTCCTCGAGATGCGGCAGGAAAGCATCCTGCTGCGAGCGATTGAATCGATGGATCTCGTCGCAGAAACACACCGTGCGGTGGCCTGCCACGCGCTGCTGACGCGCTTCCGCCACGAGCGCCCGCAGATCCGCCACGCCGCTCGTGACGGCCGAGAGGGGAGCGAACCGGGCGCCCACGGCCTCGGCGAGCAAACGGGCGAGCGTCGTCTTGCCGGAGCCCGGTGGCCCCCACAGGACCAGGGACGGCAACCAGCCTGCCGCAAGCGCAGACCCGACGGGACCCTGCGGGGACAGGACTTCTTCCAGGCCGATGCACTCGGCCAGTGACCGGGGACGCATGCGGTGCGCGAGCGGGCCCGTCGCGACGAGGGGCGCGCGGGCGAAGAGCGATCCGGGATCGTCGAAGGCGTCCATGACGCTCCGATCTTACCCCGGGACGGTTCCGTTCGTGTCCGGTGCGGGCATGGTGAGGACACCAGAGGTATGGATGAGGCAGGAGGATGACACCGATGGACCTGAGCAACCCCGAGGAAGTCGAACGCGCCGCCGAGTTCACTTACATGCAGCAGGGTATCCCGGCCCTCGGCGAGATGTCCACGATGGAGGCCTACAAACTGGGCTTCGTGGCCGGGATGCGACTCGCGGGCGAGGAGTTTCTGAAGATGGCTCAGGAGATGCGGAAGGTTCGCCCCGCCGAGCCCCCGATCGCGGGTCAGGAAGACGCCTGAAAGCCCCGCGCCGCCCCTGTATTAACTTGAACGCGCTAGACCGGCGATCGCCTCACCAGGAGCAGGCCACCGGCCCGTCCCAGGACCCTGGCCCCCGGAAGCTGGGCTCGTAGCCCTTCCCACTCGGCCTCCAGCAAGACAGCGGCCCGGATCTCGGACCAGCCACGGACGAGCTCCTCCCGCGTCATGAGGCGCTCCGGACGGTCCAGGTAGTACATGAACGACGGCCGGATGGTGGCGTTCAGGGTGGCGATCGCCTCGATGCCCTCGAGTTGCCGGGCCGCTCCGGCCAGGGAGCGGTAACTCGGAGACTCTCGCGTTTCCCAGTGAAGCGTCCATGGCACGAGCGCCAGGAAAGCAAGCCATGCTCCGCACGTGACGAGACCGACGCCCTGGCGCACGTCGCCCCGCCCGAACCGCCAACCTGCCAGGGTGGCCCCACCACCGAGACACGCGACCGCGAGCACGTAGGGACGGTCGAGGGGGGCGGCAAATCCCAGGAGATACACCGACCCGGCCACGAGGAGCACGGCCCCGTAGCCCGTGAACACCCGGCCCAGCCGCAAGGTCGGAGACTGACGCTCGAGCAACCCGTCGATCCAGCCTCCCAGCAGCAGGGCCAGACCTGGATAAGCCGGCACGACGTACCAGGGGAGCTTGGTCGCGGCGAGCGAGAAGGCCGCGAACACGCCCCCCCACCAGCACAGGGCAAGGCGGACGGGCGTCTCGTGCAGGCGACGGCGCATCCCCGCCAGGGCCGCCACCAGGAAGAACAGATGCGGATGGAACTCGGCGAGCAAGCGTGTCAGGTAGAAGGTGACGGGCTCGCGGTGTCCATCCATGGCCACGGAGGCTCTGCCGAGGACATGCGTTCCGAAGTGGGCGGAGACGAAGGCCATCCCGTGGCGCCGCCATTCGAGCGCATACCAGGGGAGCACGAGCACCGCCCCGCCCAGCAGGCCCAGCAGCCACCATGGCGACCGGAACACCCGAGCGTCCCGTTCCCAGAGGGCGAAGGCTGCCAGGACGGCGAGCAGCAGCAGCGCCAGCGGCCCCTTGATGAACCACACCAGGCCGAGCGACAGGCCGAGGCCGAGGCCCCAGCGGGAATCACGACGCGCGGCCAGGTAGGCGGCGATGCCACAGGCGAAGGCCAGCGTCAGGGGCGCATCCAGCATGGCGAAACGG
>JBEIFE010000157.1:0-5105 GCA_040382575.1 Candidatus Sericytochromatia bacterium | reverse complement strand
CGTGACGGGCTCGGTGCCCAGGCCCTTTTTCATCTCCCTCGTCAACCGGCGACGCTTCCCGGTGACCGGGTGCTCGTGCCGGATCAGGGCAATCTCCGTCTGCGTGAGGTCGGTCCGGATGGCCGAGTCTCGAACTGGGCCGGTTCCGGTCTGGCCGGGCTCGTCGATGGCGATCGCCCGGGTGCTCGCTTCGGGTACCCCCTCGCCGTCGATCGCGCGGTGGATGGACGGGTGGCAGTCGCCGACACCTATAACCACGCGATCCGAGTCGTCGAGCGGGATGGTCGGGTGCGGACCATCCTGGACCAGGGTCTGCCCACCCAGGTGCGTTGGGATCCCGCGGGTCGGCTCTGGTTGCTGGAGGCTCGCACGGGGCGTTTCGGCTGGCTGGAACAGGGGCCGGAGGCTGAACGATGAGAAGAACGAGATGCCTGGTGTGGATCGGCTGCCTTCTCATCACGAGTTGCGCACGTCCGCAGTCTGACCTTCCCGTTCCTCAGCCCTTGTCGGACGGGGGATCGGGCTCTCGCGGTCTCCCCTCGGCAGTGGGCGCTGATCCCGTGCCGAGCCTCGAGCCCTCCCTCTCCTCGCCGACACCTGGCACGGAGTCCACCCCCCGGCCCGGGCCGGCTGGACGTCTGATGGGGATCGGGCTTCCCGGATTCTCCGGGGACGGTGGCCCGGCCTGGCTGGCCGCCCTCTCCCACCCGGCCGGCGTGACGACGCGTCGCGGGGAAGTCCTCGTCTCGGATACCGGAAACGGTCGGATCCGTCGCATCGATGCAGATGGCCTGGCCAGCACATGGCTCGGGCCCGATCCCGCCATCGACCCGCCGCTCACGGGTCCCACCCGGATCGTGGCCGATGATCTCTCGGGGCTCGTCTTCTTCACGGAACCCACCCTGGGGCTCGTGCGTTGCGTCGATATCGAGGGGCGGGTGATCACCGTGCTCGGGGGAGGCAGCCTCTCGGCCATCCAGGCGGGCTCCGGCGTCAGCGGTCGCGACGCGCATCTGTCCGCTCCGGTCGGGCTCGCGCTCGATCCCGCGGGCCGCCTGCTCGTCGCGGATGCAGGCGCTCACGTCGTCTGGCAGGTCGATCTCGATACGGGCTGGCGGGCGCGCGGACTGGCAGGAAGCGGGGCGGCAGGCGGGACAGGGGACGGCGGACCGGCGATCGCTGCCGGACTCGATGGACCCGTCGATGTGCAGGTGACTCCGGGTGGTGAAGTTCTCGTCGTCGAAGAGTCGGGCCATCGCGTGAGGCGCATCCGGACGGACGGGGTGATCGAGCGCGTGGCCGGTACCGGTCTACCCGGCCACGATGGCGACGGGCTCCCAGCTCTGCGCTCGCGTCTGCGCGGGCCGACCTCGGTTCTGGCTCTCCAGGATGGAACCCTGTATCTCACGGACCGGGGAAACCATCGACTCGTCCGGGTTGCCCCTGATGGAGTCATGACGGCCGTCGCGATCGAGGTCGAAGACCCGGCCCTACTGGTTCCGGTTTCGGACCAGCAGGGGTTACTGCTCGATCCCGGTCGTCATGACCTGCACGCGATCCATCTGGCCCCCACGGAGGGGCCAGCGACCGACGTCACCGGTCTCCCGTGAGTGCCGAGGGCTTGACCCGAAGCTTCAGCGCAACGGCCAGTTTCACCCGGATGGTGTCAGAACTTCGTATCGTCAGCTTCCGGCTCTGACCATCTCCGACACGTATCCGAACGCCCAGGGTCTTTGCCGCCGCGAGGGCTGGAATCTCGTCCTGCTTCAGTTCCAGCACGGAGGACGTTTCGGGGCCGTCACCCATGTCGAGGCGCTTCACGAGGGCGGCGGTGTCCGAGTAAGGGTTGGACTGGCTGCTCAGGAGCAGTTCCACCGACAGGGGAATCTTCAGCCCGTTCTCGATCCGGGGAAGCAGGGCCACGCGTTCCACGAGGCCCTGTTCGAGCTGCTTTCGGGTCCCCGCATCCAGGCCGAGCGGGGAGGCGGCGAGTTCCTGGGTGCGCTGGCCCTTCACCGTCACCGTGAGCGGCACCGCGGCAATGACGCTTCCCGAGATGCGGTCCCGCGAAGAGAGGACGACGGGAGTGTCGCCCGTATCGATCAGCACCCGACCGCTCACCGTCAGCCGGTTGGCACCCTCACGGATGAGGTCGACAAGATTTGAATTGGACTCCGTCAGCTCGACGATCGTATCCCGGGACAGTCCGACGGTCTCCGCAGGACGGAGCGTGGGGACGGGCAGGCGGGAGAGATCCACGGCCCGGTTCGATCCCTTCACGCTGGCCTCGGCTGCCAGGGCGACGGTTCCCGAGAGCTGGGAACGGTTCGTCAGGCGAAGCGTCAGGCTGATGCTCGCGGGTTGTACGCTCAGAGTCGCGGGGTCATCCGTCAGCAGGTCCGCTGGCAGGTTGAGCGGGAAAGACTGGGATGAGATCTCCGTCGGCTTGCTCGGACGCAGCTTGCCCCGGAGCGAGTCCAGCTGGAGAGAACCCAGGGAGATCGTACCCGAGATCTGTGCCCCTCGATCGAATACTGCGAGGCCGTCGGGGACCTCGAGGTCTCGAGCGGCTTTCGTGCGCGAGGCCGTGTCCGGAAAACTCGTGTCGAAATCGGCCGCATAGCGGCTCTGGATCTCGTTCGCCCGGTCGTCGGTGGCGATCGTCTCCACCTCGGGTATCACCGAGATGCTGGAGGCCTTGAGCACGGCGCCCGCCAGAGAGATGGATCGCGTCGCGACGCGCGCCTCGCCGCTCTTGATGGTCCCCGGAATGAAGATGGCGCGCTGGAACGTCTTGCCGTTTTCATCCTCGAGTCCGCGAACCGTGAAACCGATCCGGCTGGAGAGCCCGAACCCGTTCGACACCCGGATATCGATGGACCCCGTCCCGATCTGGATGTCCGAGGGAGCCTGCACCCCCTGGTCTTCGAGGGATTTGAACTTGTCCCCGAAGTCCTGGCTCACCGCGGGAATGTTGAAGGAACCGGAGGCCTGCCGTCCGAGGCTGAACCGGGCGATCTTGACGCTGGCCGTTCCGGCGTCGAGCGTGATCTGCTGGGCATCGTCGAGGCTGGTCGGACGGAAATCTTTCTTCAGGGTTCCACGAATCCCGCCATCGATCCTGAGCGTCGAGGCGATCACGGCACCCTCGTCGAGCGGGATCTCGAGCAGGCCGTTTTCGGGGAGGGCCACGGTCGGGTTGCCCTCCAGCCAGGTCGCGTTGATGAGGCGACCCTCCGAGGTGATCCGCAGGCCACTGACGATGGGCAAGATCAGCGATGAACTGTCGGGGGCCCCGATGTTGCGCCGGATCGGGATCACGACCTTCGACTGGGCTCCCAGCGCGATGCGAGACGCCGTGTTCAGGTTGATGGGCCCGATGCGCAGAGGCACGTCTCCCTCGGACGGGAAGGTCAGATCGAGGGGGATCTGGAAGGATGCAGCCAGCTCCCCGAGTGGCCCCGGGGTCTTTGACACCGCGATGATGTCCCGGATGGTCCGGCTGCCGAGGATTGTCCCGGTTTCGACTTCCACGTCCAGGATGCCCAGACTCTGCACGGTCTTCGTGAAGACCGGTGTGGCGAAGGTGTCGGGGACGTTCTCACTGAGCCCGCGCGGCTCGATGGGGATGTCCCGGGTCGGTGTCCCGGCGCTGAGGACCTGCCCGAGGTCGAAGCCCGCAAAATCGATGGGAGCCAGCCGGACCTCGTAGCGCCCATCTTCCATTTCGAGCAGGGGGAGTTCGCCCTCCCCGGGCTTGATGAAATCGCCAAGGGAAGCCGAGACCTCGCCGATGCCGATCTTCAGGTTCACCGGCCAGCTGGGCAGGGCCCCGAGAGGGAAACCTCCCCGACTCGAGGCGCCCTGCGACTGGAGGCGCTGGGCCGTTCCGAGTAACTCGAGACCGCACCCGGCGAGCAGTAAGGACAGGGTGAGGGTGAGGGCGAGGGGGACGTGGGACGACGGGCTCTTCACGGGATGATATCCTCCTGCAACCCCGATTCTATACCCGGCATGTAGAAGTTTCAGCCAGAGGAAATGGGGGCCTGCACGTGGCAGGCCCCCGCAGGTCGAGGACGCTGAGAATCAGAGGGATCCAGGTCGTGGTGCCACGGCCGCCTCGGTCGTCGGATCTTCCGCGAACCAGACGTCTTCCGTCATGTGGCGCTTGCCCTTCTGGATGAAGAACGACTGGATGACGTATTCCCCGTGCTCGTTTTTCATCGTGGTCGGGACCGTGCCGATCTCGGTGATGCCCAGGCTCTGAAGCGTCTTCAGTTCCTTGGCCTGGACGAGGCCATCGCGGGACGCATCGACCCAGACCTTGAGAGACGCGAGTTCCTTGCCCTTGATGGAAAGGGACTTGCGCAGCAGGCTCGACCAGTTCGTGCCCTCCGTCGCCTTGAAGTGGGCCGCGAGACGAGGCGTACCGATCTTGACGGCCATCTTGTGAAAGCCGTTCGCATAGCCGCGCGCGTTGCCGAACAGGGCATGGGCATCGATGATCCCGTCCGCCTGGGAGGCCTTCGACACCCTACCCCCCGTGTCGTCGATCAGGAAACCGTCCCCATCGCCATTGAGCCACTCGACGTGCTGTTTCTTACCGGAAGCCATCAGGTCGAACCAGACGGCGCCTGCAGGCACGAAGGCATTGACGCGAGCACGGTGCTGAGCGGTCGAGGAGCCCGTCACACCGATCTTCCCGTCATGGTTGAGATCGAGGGCGATCGGCGAGTGGGTCGTCCAGGTACTCGCCACCAGGAACCGGGCGTACTCTCTGAGTTCGGTCGAGGTGGGCTGCGATTTCTCGAACCGGACGCGACCGTTCACGGTGTTGACCCACGTGTCGATGGATAGGCCGAGCGGATTGACCCCTCGCTCGATGAGGTCGGCTATCTGCATCAGACGTCCCGCCTGGATGAGCGAATCGACGTTGCCCATGCCGACCAGACGCTTGAGAGCAGCCGGATCGTTCAGGAGGATATTCTGGATGCTGCTGTTCTGGTAGGTATTATAGGTGGCCTGGTCGAATTCCGGCTGGTAGATCTGGTTGATGCCGTGCGTGTAGCTGAGCGAGTGGGCGTTGTCCTCCATGGTGTAGACGT
>JBEIFE010000156.1:0-5109 GCA_040382575.1 Candidatus Sericytochromatia bacterium | reverse complement strand
TTGCCACCGATCTTCATGCCGGCCACGCCCTGGTCCCAGCCCTTGATGACCTGGCCCTGGCCCAGTGCGAACTCGAACGGGGTTCCGCGATCGACCGAGCTGTCGAACTTGGTGCCATCCAGGGTCCAGCCGGTGTAGTGGACCGAGACCAGGTTCCCTGCCTTGGCTTCTGCCCCGGTACCAACCTTGAGATCCTCGAGTTGCAGGCCGCCGGGCAGAGTCTTCGCATCCTTGCCGAGCGTCAGGTAATCGCTGGTACCGGCATCGCCGCTGGCTTCCGCCTGGGTGGTACGGGTGAGGGAGGTGTCGTCGCTAGCCGCTTCACCTTCGACGGGTGCCGTCAGGGAAACGGTCCCCTCCGAGGTGGTCACGTCCGGGCCAGGTGAGGCCGAGGTATCCTTCCCGGATTCCGACTGGCAACCCGAGACGAAGAGCATGGTGCCGAGAGCGAGAGCAGGCCAGAGGCGGGTCATGATGTCTTGGATGTCCTTTCGCACAGAGGGTGTGGCGATTACTTGATCGAGACCAGGTCGATGACGAATGTGAGGGTTGCGCCCGGGGGGATCATACCGGGAACGCCACGTTCACCGTATGCCGACGACGACGGAATGATCAGGCGGCGCTTGCCGCCAACCTTCATGCCCTTCAGGCCTTCTTCCCATCCCGGGATGACCTGGTTGGCTCCGAGTCGGAACGTGAACGTCCGCCCGCGCTTGCGCGAACTATCGAACATGCTGCCGTCGAAGAACATGCCGTCGTAATCGACCTCGAGCATCTGGCCGACTTCGGCTGCGGGGCCGGTCCCGGCGACGAGATCCTCGTACTTGACCCCCGAAGAGAGCTTCGTGATGCCCTCTCCCTCGGTGCGGATCTGGGAGCCCGAGCATCCCCCCAGCATCATGGTTCCCGCCACGAGAATGGCCGAGGCCATCCGACGAACCGTCATCGATCCACCCTCCTGTTTCTCATTGCAAGCCGCTTCAGTATAATCCACCTTGGTGCGTGTCGCGAGGACGCACCGCTCCGAGTCCTGCATCCGTGTCCCGGGAGGTACCCTTGATCGTTCCGACGCACCGCGTCCACAACTTCAATGCGGGGCCTGCCGTCCTGCCACTCGAGGCCCTGGAGCGCGCACGCAACGAGTGGTTCGACTTCGCGGGAACCGGCATGTCCGTCATGGAGATGAGCCACCGGTCCAAAGAATTCCTCTCGTTGCATGCCGAGGCCCAGCGCTTGCTCCGGGAGTTGATGGAAATTCCCGAGAGCCATCACATCCTGTTGTTGCAGGGGGGGGCCAGCCTCCAGTTCGATATGGTGCCCCGGAACCTGCTCGCGGATGGGGGCGCTGCCGACTACGTGGTGACCGGTTCATGGGCCGAGAAGGCTCTCGAAGAGGGAAGGCGCCACGGTGAGGCCCGTGAGGTCTGGCATGCGCGGGAATCCAACTTCGACCGAGTTCCGCAGCCCGGTGAGACCATCGACCTCGATCCCGCGGCGCGGTACGTGCACATCACGTCCAACAACACCATCCACGGGACGCAGTGGAACCACATCCCGGAAACGGGTGACGTTCCCCTCATCGCGGACATGTCGAGTGACCTCATGTGCCGTCCGATCGAGGTGTCCCGGTACGGTCTCATTTACGCGGGTGCTCAGAAGAACCTGGGTCCAGCCGGTCTGACGCTGGTGATCATCCGCGACGACCTGCTCCAGAAGACGGTCAAGAATCTCGGTCCGATGCTCTCGTATCGTAACCACGTCAAGCAGGACTCGCTCTACAACACCCCGCCCACGTTCGCCATCTACATGTTGCGGAACGTCCTGCAGTGGATGAGAGAGCTGGGTGGCGTTCCCAGCATCGCGGCCCGAAATGAGCGCAAGGCCGAATTGCTCTATGACGTCATCGATTCGTTCCCGGAGCTGTATCGCGGGCATGCGCGGCTGGACAGCCGGTCCATCATGAACGTCACGTGGACGATGCCGGACGAGGGTCTCGAAAAGCGGTTCCTCGCGGCTGCCCAGGATCGGGACCTGATCGGCCTCAAGGGGCATCGGTCGGTCGGGGGCTTCCGGGCTTCCATCTATAACGCCATGCCGCTGATGGGGGTGAGGGCGCTGGTCGACCACATGCGTACCTTCGCCGAGCGCAACGGCTGAACGTGAAGCGCGTTCTCATCATCCAGACAGGGGGGACCTTCGCCATGGTGCCCCGGGGCCCTTCGGGAGCGCTGGGGCCTGCAGTTGCGCCTGCGGAGTGGTTTGATCGTCTTCCTGAGTGTCGCGATATCGCTGAAATGACATTCTGTCAGGTTGCAGATGTCGATAGTTCCAACCTGGGTGTCGCGCAGTGGCGGGCGATCGCGCGTGAGGTGGCGGACAATCTCGATGCCTTCGATGGCTTCGTGGTCATCCACGGTACCGACACGATGGTCTACACGGCTGCTGCGCTCTCGTTCATGCTCGCGAATCTCGACCGGCCGGTGATCCTGACGGGTTCTCAGAGACCCCTGTCGAGCATCCGGTCTGATGCGCGTTCCAACCTGGTGTCGGCGCTGGAGCTCTCGACCCGCGACATTCCCGAGGTGGGCGTGTTCTTCGGGACCCGGCTCTTCAGAGGGAACCGCGCGCGCAAGGTATCGGTTCACGGGTTCGAGGCCTTCGAATCCCCGAACTCGCTGCCTCTGGCCGACGTCGGGCTCGAGGTCCTGGTCCACCATGAGCGGATGCGACGTCCCCAGGGTCTGTTCCGTGTGCACGACCGGTTCGACCCCCGGGTCGTCGTGCTGCGGGTCACGCCAGGCACAGACCCGGCCCTTTACGAGGCCCTGCTGAGGTCCGAGGTTCGCGCCATCGTGCTGGAGGCCTTCGGGGCGGGGCATGTACCCACGCTCGAATCCAGCTGGCTTCCCTTCGTGGATCGTGCGACGGAGGCGGGCAAGGTGGTGGCGATCGCCACGCAGGCGCATGCGGGCGCCGTCGATCTCGGTCTGTATGCCTGTGGGCAGATGCTCGAGCAATCCGGGGCCGTGGGGTGCGGGGATATGACGGTCGAGGCTGCCACCGTGAAGCTCATGCACCTCTGGGGGGAACTGGGTGATGCGGACCGGGTCCGCCGTAACCTCCGGGTCTCGCTGGCGGGAGAACTCACGGCCTGATGAGTCTATAAGAAGACCTGTTGTTTTCATGATGTAGTGATTGGGTGTCTTGCTGTGTTGCTGAGAGTTGAACCGTGACCACTCCCCTTGCCGATGAAGTTCGCCGCCGGCGGACGTTCGCCATCATCTCCCACCCCGACGCGGGCAAGACCACGCTGACGGAGAAGCTCCTGCTTTACGGTGGGGCCATTCACCTCGCCGGGTCGGTGAAGGCGCGGCGCGCCCAGCGACATGCCACGAGCGACTGGATGGAGCTTGAGCGGCAGCGTGGCATCTCCATCACCTCGAGCGTCATGCAGTTCCCTTATCGGGAGCTTGCGGTGAACCTGCTCGATACCCCGGGGCACGAGGACTTCTCCGAGGATACGTATCGCACGCTGGCTGCCGTCGATTCGGCGGTGATGCTGATCGATGCGGCGAAGGGGGTCGAGACCCAGACGCGCAAGCTGTTCTCGGTCTGCCGGATGCGTGAGATGCCGATCTTCACGTTCATCAACAAGCTGGACCGTCACGGACGAGATCCTCTCGACCTGATCGACGAACTCGAGAAGGTGCTGGGTATCCGTTCATGTCCGATGAACTGGCCCATCGGGATGGGGTCCGACTTCAAGGGCGTGTACGAGCGCTCCAGCCGGACGGTGCATCTCTTCAGGGATACGCGGCATGGTCAGACGCAGGGGGGTAGTGATGTCCTGTCGATCGAGGATCCGTCTTTGCCCGACGTGATCGGGGCCGTGCTGTTCGAGAAGTTGCTCGAGGATATCGACATGCTCGAGATCGCCGGCGACGCGTTCGACCTCGAGCGGATCCTCGCCGGACAGCTCACTCCGCTGTATTTCGGTTCGGCCATGACGAACTTCGGGGTTCAACTGTTCCTCGATTCATTCGTCGACATGGCTCCCGCACCGCAGGCGCGACTCACCGACCAGGGACCGGTTTCGCCCGAGGACGAGCGGTTCAGCGGCTTCATCTTCAAGATCCAGGCCAACATGAATCCAGCGCACCGGGACTGTCTCGCTTTCATGCGAGTGTGTTCAGGGACCTTCACCCGGGGCATGGTCGTGCGGCATCCGCGACTCAACCGGGACATCCGGGTGGCGAATTCTCACCAGTTGCTGGCGCAGGACCGGCAGGCGGTCGAGTTGGCGTATCCCGGAGACATCGTCGCGCTCTTCGATTCGGGCCTCTATCGCATCGGCGACACCCTTGCCGAGGGCAAGAACCTGACGTACCAGGGCATTCCCAGGTTCAGTCCCGAGCATTTCTCCCAGATTCGCCTCAAGGACCCGTCCAAGCGAAAGCAACTCAAGAAGGGTCTCGACCAGCTTTCCGAGGAAGGTGCCATCCAGGTCTACATCAGGCCGCAGGTCGGTGAACAGGAGCCCATCCTGGGCGCCGTCGGGGTCCTGCAGTTCGAGGTACTCCAGCACCGGCTCAAGAGCGAGTACGGAGTGGATGTGATTCTCGACCGACTGCCCTACGAGGTCGCGAGATGGGTCGCGAATCCCGATTTCCAGCCTGGTCAGGTCCGAGACGCACTCACGGTGATGGACCGTGACGATCGCTACTTGCTGCTTTTCCGTGATCCCTGGATGTTGCGCTTCGTCGAGGAGCGGAATCCCGACCTGGACCTCAGGGAAGCGTCGTGACCCGGGCACCCCTTTTCACATAACGCCGTGATGGTATCCCTTCCCCCTGTACTGAGAGGACATCGGTTTTTTCAATGGCTGCACTCGAGAATTTTCGCTCCCTAGCTCCCGATGCGATGGACGTCCTGCATCGCATCCATCAGGCCGAGATGGCCGGTATCATTCGATACCTGCATTACTCGTTCATGGTGATGGGGCACAACCGCATTCCCATCCAGGCCTGGTTTCGCGCGCAGGCCACCGAGAGCCAGGCTCACGCGATCATCATCGGTGAGAAGATCACCTCTTATGGTGGGCATCCACCG
>JBEIFE010000155.1:0-5109 GCA_040382575.1 Candidatus Sericytochromatia bacterium | reverse complement strand
GGTGAGGCCGTTCGCCGGGTATGGGACTCGAGGTTAGTGCCTGGGGTGCCGGCCACATGCCTTGACATGTGTCTTCTGCGGAAGGAGAGGCTCCACGGAGGTTTTGATCGCGGCAGGGTTGCAGCGCAATATCCCCGCGGACACCGCCGGTCCGGCAGGCTTTGGCATCCGGGCACTGGCTCTGCTCCTCGATGTCGGGGTGCAACTCGCGCTGCTCGCGATCGCCGTGTTCGTCCTGTGGATGCTGAAGTTCAACCCGGGGAGATTCACTGCGCTCGTGCCGGCTGCGGTGAGCCTCGGCTACCAGGTGGGGTTCCTGACCCGGTCCGGGGCCACTCCGGGCAAGCACCTGCTGGGTTTGCGAGTCGTCACGCATCACGGCGAGCCGCTGCCCGCTGCCCGCGTCATCGGACGCACCTTCGCCTCGGGGCTATCTACGATGTTTTTCGGGCTGGGCTACCTGCCCGCCGTCTTCCGGCCCGACAGGCGCACCCTTCACGATCTGCTGGCCGACACCCGGGTCATCCGGGTCGTCACGGAGCGAGGCGGTCGAGCCATTCCCTGAGTGCAGGCAGGGTGTCGATCTCGTAGAAGGTCTCGACGAGCAACTCGAGCTGCTCGATGCTGCACGCCTCGAGCCGTGCGGACAGGTCGGTGTCAGGCATGCCGAAGCGTCGGGCGATCGCCCGACGTGCCATCCGCAGCGCTTCCAGGTGCCGGCCGGTTTCCTTTCCTGCTTCCGTGCCCTTTTCCAGCCCCTCCACGAGACCTTCGGCTCTACCTTCGGCTCTACCTTCGGCTCTACCTTCGGCTCTACCTTCGGCTCTACCTTGGGCTTTGCCTTCTTCCAGCCCCCGGGCCGTGCCCTCGGCCAGGCCTTCGGTGACGGCGTCCCGGCGCCAGCGTTCGCGAAGCTCCCACATCAGGGAGCCTTCCCATGGTTCCATCTCCCAGATCTTGTCGAACACGGTTCCCTCCAGGAGTCGCCTGAGCTGATCCAAATCTACCACATAGGAGGCCATGCGCAGCATGTCGTCCGCGATGTCTGCAAGCTCAGGTCTGGCGCGGATCTCCGCCACCAGTCGGTCAACCACGTCAGGATCTTTTCCGTGACGCATGAAGGGCAAGAAGGGCCACCACGGACCGTCCATGCCATGGGTCAGCACGTCACGGGCATCCTGCTCGGCCACGACGATCTCGATCGGCCGTACCTCGATGCGAGCGCTGCCCACTTCGTAGATGTGGGGCACCGGGCGAGCATCACCGGCCTTGCCCAGATGCAGGACCACGGGCACGACTGGACACCCCCGTTCGTGGCTGAGCCATGTCGTCAGGGCCGCCAGCCTTGGCGCCAGCTGGGGATCGTGTCGCACCTGGACCTCGATGATCGCGATGAACGGTCCGATTTCCGGGTCGTGCAGTTGTAATTCGAGATCGGGGGTACGCTGCTTGACGTGGATCTCGCGTGTGCTGACCCCCAGGAAGCGCGTGCTGGTTCGCCCCGTGATGTAGCTGCCCAGCTGCTGCCCCAGGGCCGCCAGGATACGCTTCGCACCCAGGTCTTTATGGTTTCTTGGGGCTTGATATGACATTTAATGATTATATCATTTAATTGCGATTTGTCGGTTTCGTGTTCAGGAGCATCCGGACCATGATGGTGGGCGTGATGGTCGCTCTCGTGGCGAGGAAATCTGGTGATTCCTGAACCCCGCCCCATCCTCGATGACGTGCTGGTGCCCGGACTGAAGGTCGTCATCTGCGGCACGGCGCCCGGTCACGAATCGGCCCGGCGGCGCGCCTATTATGCCGGCCCCGGGAATCGCTTCTGGCCCACCCTGCACGCGATCGGTCTCACGCCGCACCGCCTGGCCCCCGAGGACTTCCACGAGCTCCCGACCTGGGGGATCGGCCTCACCGACCTCGTGAAGCACACATCCGGCATGGACCACGACCTCGTGCCCGACGATTACGACCCCGCGGCTCTCGCGCGACGCATCGCGACCATCGAACCGGGGGTGCTCTGTTTCAACGGGAAGCAGGCTGCCCGGACCTTCCTGGGCCACCGGAGTGTGGAGCTCGGTCTGCATCCCACGGCCCGGATCGGTCCGACCCGGATCTTCGTCGCGCCCTCCACCTCGGGGCGGGCCACGAAGTTCTGGGATCTCACGGTCTGGCACGACCTGGCCCGCCTGATCCAGGCCACCTGAAGGTAGGCAACCCGATTACCCCCTGTTCACGCAAGGATCGTCCTCTGGAGCGTCATGACTATCTCGGGGGAATCCATGACTGCACGTGTCCTGACCCGGTTGCTGGACGGTATCTGGCAGCGATCCGGATCTTTGTTCCTACGATCACCGCGGCCCGGGGCGTCGTCAGTCCCTTCCACCGTCCCGTCCTCGGACCGTCGTGAGGGGAGCCCCGAGTCGCGCCTGCTGGCAGGTCTGGCTACCTTCCACACTCACCCGGAGCGTCTACCCGCTTACGTCTCGGAGAACCGGACGGAGTGGCCCCGGCGCGCCGACAACTGTTACTCGTTCCTGTTCCACGTGGCGATCGCCCGGGGGCTCATGAGTCCCGACCGTGCGCGCGAGCTTCAGCGTCGCATCCGTCCCGGCGAGCCCGAGTCCTTCCGCGCCGTGATGTTTCCCGGTGCCACGCGGCGACTACCCATCCAGCTCGCCGGGGAGGTCGCGCGTCTGCCTCGCGACCCGATCCCGGCCGGGTGGGTGGTGTCACTCGACGGTGGCGCCCACGCCATGATCAGCACCGGGCGTCTCACGCCGGAGGGTCGTCACGAGGTGTATTCTTTCAAGGGTGGGGACGCGGTCACGCCCGTCTGGGGTGATTCGATGCCCGAGGACCCGCACCCGCGCCTTCATCGCCTGACGATCGAGGACGAACTCGAGAATCTCCTGCGCGACGACCAGGATCTCTCGAAGCTGGACCTGCGGGTCGGCCCGTCCATCCTCACCGCCCCCGGAGGCCTCTGACCTTCCCCATGTCGATTTCCATTCCCCGGTTCCGCCTGCTTCATCCCCGGTCGTTCTGGAACTTCTGGGTGGCCGCTTTTCTACTGCGGGTGCTGATCGCCTTCATCCCCGGGGGTAATCCCTACGATCAGACCTGCTTCAAGGCATGGGGCATCGACATGCTCCGTCATGGACCGGCCGCCTTCTATACCGCATCGCAGGGCCTGATCCCTTGCGACTATCCGCCCCTGTACCCCCTGTTTCTCGGCGCGTGGGCCTGGCTCTATCACCTGGTCGATCCGGGCATCGTGTCGTGGACCCGGGACCAGGTCTTCGCCATGTCGCCCATGAACGGCTGGTTCAAGCTGCCCGGGGGCGTGGCCGACTTGCTGAACGGCTGGCTCGTCCTGCGCCTCCTGCGTCCCCTGGTGGGCGACGAGCGCGCGACCTCTGCTGCCCGGCTCATCCTGTTCAATCCCCTCTTCCTTTATGATTCCGTCTACTGGGGCCAGATGGATGCGATCCTCCTGAGCTTCTTTCTGCTGGTCCTGTGGGCGCTCCGGAGCGGACACCTGGTCCGGGGGGCGATTCTCGGTGCCGCGGCGGTGCTGCTCAAGCCGCAGGGTCTGTTCCTGCTTCCCTTCGCCCTGTTGACCCAGCTCGGGCGCCGACATGGTGGGCGATGGCCCCTCGCGTTCCTGGGCGCAACTGGCCTGGCCGTTTTGCTGGTCCGCCCCTTCTGGCCCGCGGAACCCGTATGGACGTCGCTTGCTCCGCTGCTTGACCGGATGCGCGGGACCGCCGACGGGTATCCCGTGACGTCCCTTCATGCCTTCAACCTGCATGCCCTCACGGGCATGAGCGTTCCCGACTCCCGGATCTTCCTGGGGTTGAGCCAGCAGATCTGGGGACTGGTCTTCGTCGCGCTCGTTCAGGGCCTGCTGGCCTGGCGACTGCTCCGACCGCTTCAGGATGAACGCTTCTTCCTGGGCGGTTTTCTGAGCGTCGGGGCCTGGTTCCTGTTCGCGACCCGCATGCACGAGCGCTATTTCATCCCGGCGATCGGTCTGCTCACGCTCGCGGTGGTTCTCGAACCGCGCTGGAGACGGGTGTACGTCATCCTGTGTACCGTCTCCATCCTGAACCTGCTTCACGCCCAGGACCCGGCGATCGCTCGGATCCTCGATTCAACTCACCTCACCGAGGTCCTGTGCCTGGTCAACCTGGCCTGCTTCGCCCACGTGACTCGGTCCTTCCTGCAGGTCCGGGATGAAGTCCCGCGATCGCCCGAGACGTCCGAGACGCCCGATATGATGGGGACTGTCGGGAGGCACCCGTGAACCGTCGAACTTTCTGGCTCCTGCTCGCGGCCGCCGCCCTGCTGTTCGGTGCGGGTCTGAACGTCGAACCCCTGTATGACTGGGACGAGGCGTGGTATGGCCAGATCGTCAAGGAACTGCTCCGCTCTGGCGACTGGGTGACGCTGACCTACCGGGGAGAGCCTTTCTTCGACAAGCCGCCGCTCGCGATCTGGGCCATGGCCCTCGCCGTGAACCTCCTGGGCCCTGCCGAATGGGTGATTCGCCTCCCGTCTGCCCTCTGCGGCATCGCGACCGTCGCCGTGGTACTCGCGATCGGGCGCATGCTGTTCGAGCGCGAACGCGCCGCGTGGCTCTCGGCTGCCGTGCTCGTGACGACGTTACCCTTCGTGCGTGCCGTCCGTTTCGCCATGCTGGATGCGCCCCTGACGCTGGCCTTCGCCTGTGGCATCGCCGCCTACCTGGCCGCGCGTCGTGATCCCCGCTGGGGCCTCGGCCTCGGCCTGTCGCTCGGCCTGGTGTGGTTCATCAAGGGGCCGCTGGCGCTGCTGCTGCTCGCCGTCCTGGTGGCCTTCGCCCTGTGGGAACGCGATGTGCGGGTATTCCGGTCTCCCTGGTGGCTCCTGGGCTTGCTGGGCGGGGCGGTGCTCGTGCTGCCCTGGTACGCGCTCGAATGGCGGCGCCACGGGATGGCCTTCGTCTCCGCCCACTTCGGAACGCACGTCCTCGGCAGAGCCTCCGTGGCCATGGATGGACACCGCGAGCCCGTCACCTTCTACCTGACACGCTTGCTCGCCGAGTTCCATCCGCATCTGTTCTTC
>JBEIFE010000154.1:0-5129 GCA_040382575.1 Candidatus Sericytochromatia bacterium | reverse complement strand
GGCTGGTCCGCGTCCATG
The DNA here is from genome assembly GCA_040382575.1 of Candidatus Sericytochromatia bacterium. Classification (GTDB taxonomy): domain Bacteria; phylum Cyanobacteriota; class Sericytochromatia; order S15B-MN24; family UBA4093; genus JAYKJE01. The sequence continues at coordinate 5,111 of JBEIFE010000154.1, read as the reverse complement.
CGGAACTGCCCTTCCACCTGGTGACTCGTTCCCTCGATCGTATGGATGGGGCCGGAGACGCGATACACGAGTTCCGCGGTCTCATCGAAGCGGTAAACGCGAGGTGAGGCTTCGACCGGATCGGCGGCCTGACCGAAGAGAAGCGTCGTGCAGGTGACGAGCACGGCATGCAGGATGCGCGAAGGTTCAGAACTCAAAGATCAGGACTCCCAGGGATGCGGTCATCAGACCGAGGCTCGTGCCTCCCATCACCCCGTGCCATGTCCGGACGGTCTCGCGCGAAACGCCATCCGGAAGGACCGGCAGGGCCGTCATGTACCCCAGACCGATGGTCGCCACCATCGTCGCCAGATGCGCGTAGCTGAGCCATCGATGCCACGCGATCGCATCGATGGCCTCCTCCGCTGTCGGATCCACCGAATAGGCCATGAATGCCGTGGCACCATACAGACCTGCTGCGCTGCCGCCCAGGGCGATGTGAAGCGGTCTGGCCCAGTCCCGGCTGTCCGTCCGCGTCGAGACCAGCCCCAGGGTGGCTTCAGCGGCCATCAGCCCCAGGGTCGTCAGCGCCATCGTCTGGTGCACCTGCAACTGGTGGGACCGCTTGTGTTCCCTTGCAAGGGTATCCAGGGCCTCCGGTGTCATGACGGGGGCTGCGCGTGCACCCGAGAGCGGGCTGCCCGCGATGGCCAGGCTCAGGCCAAGGAATACAAAGGGTTTCATGCGTTGTCCGGGCATGCGGGCCTTCCACGGGGTACAACCAGGTTCGAGGAGGCAACGTGAAGTTCAGCTACGTCCTGGCTTTCATGCTTTGCGCGTTGACGGCCTGCGGATCCCCCAGGACCGATGATCGACATCTCGATGGTATCGAGTTGTCCAATGCGCGTATCCGGGAGTTCCGTGAACGGTACGGAGTCGAGGAAGAAATCATTCCCATTTACGTCCTCGGTATCCCGATCTACCAGCGCCATCGGTTCCGCCTCAGACCGGAAGATGCCCGCCGCATCTCGGGAACCTCTCGCGGACCGCTGTTCGTGGACGAGGGCTCGTCTCACAATGCCAGCCGGGTCTGGTTGCCCTTGCCGCGCTGGCCAAGCAGCTACGTTCAGGCTCGCGAGATGTGGGACGTGCCGAAGCGATTCACGACGATCATCGACTCGGTCGCGAGTACCTTGCCGCTGAATCTGGCCGGGATGAGCTATGCGGAATTCGAGGTGGACGACATGGAGATCGGTCTTTTCTTCGACGGAGAGGAAAGCCGAGTGGCCTGCATCACCTGGGCCTCGGCTCTCAAGTCCGATCAGCCGACCCCGGCTCCGTCTGCCGAGCATTGAACGGTTCAAGACAGTAACGCCGTCAGCGGGACGGTCGTCGAGATCCCTGCCTGGCTGCTGATGATGAGTGCGTTACCCTCTTCCGCGTAAACCGCGGCCACGATCCTGCACTCCCGGCACTCGTACAGGCGTGACGAGGCCGGATGGAGGGGGCGCTGACACGCCGGGCACTGTAACATAACTCCGGGATCCATGCGCTTTATCTACCCCCCGGATCCCGGTTCGAAGCACCTCCAACGGAAAATTAACGCGGTCCGATCAGCGCAGAAACGGTCGTCCGTTGAGGCTCATCGAGCCGCCGGGGAGCTGTTCGAGCCACCAGACCACCCTCCGGCGCTCATCGATGCTGATGGCGGTGGTTTCATTCAATCCCCCCAGATGGATCATGAATCGCGGGCTTTCGGCCGGGCCTGACGGGCCATCCGTCGCCATCCAGAGGCCTCCGGAATCCGACCACGCCCACCGGAAGGTCGAGGGGCTCCGTCTCATGGTCCAGGCCATGCACCTGGTCGGGATCAACCGTTCGACCGGAGGCGTGAGCCATCTGCCTCCGACCACCTCGTGACCCCGGAGGCTCCACCCGCTGGTGCGTGATTCTGGCCAGGTCAGCCAGGTACTTCCCGGGAGCGAGAAGACCTCGGGGGACACCGCAGCATCCGGGTCGCACATCAATTCGCGCGTGCCCTCGGGACCCGAAAGCAGGAGCCGCGGGGGAGTGGCGTCCATCTGCCACCATCCGCACCATGTGCCCGTGCCCGAGCCAAAGCCGAATGCTCCGCGAAGTGGGCCGCGCCCCCAGGATCGCGGTGTTTCGCCTTTCCTGCATGTCCACAGTTCGCCCTGGCCGTCGATGCACGTCACCGTCCAGACCTCGTCCTGCGCGATCGAGAGGTGGGTCGACACGAGCGGAGGAGTCATGTCTGCCACCCGAGCCTCCGGTCCGAGCCATGTTCCGTCCGTCCCGAGCTCCTGGATGCTCAGCGCCCCCCCCGTGATCCGCGCCCCCCAGGCCTTCTGGCCGTCCGGTGACGCTCCCCATGCCAGGGGGGCTGGCGCACCCTGGAGATCGATGGGGCGACCCGAGATCTGGCCTTCCGCTCCTTCCGACCAGAACACGGGTCGGGGACCGCACGTCACGACCCCGTTTCCGAGGGGGACGAGCGGGCCCTCGATGTCCTGGATACCCGAGGCCCTCACCAGCGGGCCGATGGGGGATCCATGCATGACACCCGTCGAGACCAGATTTCCCAGGTGGACCTCGAGTGGCCAGCTTCCTTCGGGAATCGAGCTGGTTTGCGCACCCTCTCCACTCCAGGTCACCCAGGGATCCACGATGGATTCCGTGCTTTCACTCGTGGCCACGACGTGGGGCCGATAGACCGACCCTTCCTGGACCAGCCACGGGGAGGGCGGTTCCCAGCGGATCGCCGTCGCCACATGAACCGAGGATGAGCTGGTTCCGGCGAAGTCGCCCACCTGGACCGTCACCTTTCCGGATGGCGTTCCCGCATCCACCCGCACGCGAACGTGACCGGGTGACACGACCGACACCTCCGTCTGACGGCGCCCCCCCAGGTAGACGATGGGTTCATAGGGTGGGTCAGCCAGTCGCAAGCCGCGCACATCCAGCCAGCTCCCGGGTCCGACCCACTCCGGGGTGACCCCTTCGGGTCTGGGAGCGCCACCCGGCAATTCCAGCACGAGGCCATCCGTCCGCTTGCCGGGCAGGACGGGAATCGCCGTCGCCGTGACGCGTCCCAGGCTGACGTGCTCGGCGACCAGGCGGTACACGCCACGGGGCACCTGTTTGAGGCAGAATTTCCCCTCATCGTCCGTGCGCACGGTGTAGGGAAGTCCGGGGATGTACACCGAGGTTCCGAGCAGGGGGGCGATCGCCGAACCCCGCACCTGACCTTCCAGTTCGCCCGTCGCCTCGATCACGAGGGATCCGGCCTGGGTCTCGGTATCGGGTGCGATCGCCACCGGCGCTCCGAGCGCCTTGCGGTCTTCCTTCTCGACCGCCTCGACCTGCACCTCGCCGGCTGGAAGACCCGCGATCCGGAACCGTCCCCCCTCTCCGCTCAAGGTTTCGGCCGCCGGCTCCTGGTAGGGGATCCCGTGCGTGAAGTGTGCCCGGATCCGGGCTCCCTGGATCGGGCGACCGGATTCGTCGATCACCGTGCCGACGAGCCCCGCGCGCGAACGGGCATCGATTCGCGCCGGCTGGTCCGTCGTCGCACAACCCACGAACAGGGGCAAGAGTCCAGGCAGGGCAAAGCGAAGCAGGTACCGAGCGTCACGCGTTCTCATCCGTGCAGCTCCGGGCATCCGATCGATCGCTTCCACCGTTCGAGTCGGGCGCGTAGCGCCCGTTCTTCTGGGCACCGGCGCATGCGTCGGGCTTCATGCAGGGCCTCTCGCCACCATCGACGGGCGAACATGCGGATGCCCCGGTCCCGGGCCAGGTCACCGAGGGCCAGGCAGATTTCCAGTCTCCATTCGGCGCAACCTGCCCCCTCGAGCAGACGTCGCCCCCGGTGAAGGTCCCTCGCCGCCTCGTCGTGACGATGCATGCGCCGCATCAGTTCTCCCCGCGCGCACCAGGACGTGGCCATCCCGATCACGTCCCCGTTCCGCGCGAAGGTTTTGCGGGCCGCATCGATCCGCTGTTCCGCCAGCTCGAGTTCGCCTGACCGCATCGCCACGTCACCCATGTTGGCCAGCAAGCGGGCATCCGGATGGGCCGTCGCATCTCTCCGGGAGAGGTTCGCGGCCAGCTCGTACCATCGCCGGGCTTCCTCCAGACGATTCATCTCGCGGGCTACCATGCCCAGGTTGTTGAGCGAGGCCAGCTGCCCCGCCCTGTCCCTCCGTCGGGTCCGGATCGCGAGCGCGCTCCGGTGGTGGGCGATCGCCTCCTCGAACTGCCCCATCCGGGTGTGGGCGATGCCGCAGAGGCCGTGGAGTTTTCCGTTCTCATCCGAAGGGGTCCATGCGTGCGCCAGTTCGACGGCCTGCCCGGGTTTTCCCGTCCGGATGGCCAGCCAGCATGCGAGTTCGAGGCCCTTGCCCGGGGCGATTGCCCCCTGCCTGCCCTTCCTGACACCTTCCAGCAGGCGTGCCGCGCCAGCGAGATCACCCCGGGCGCTCCGGATCTCGGCGTCGAGCAGGCGAATTTCGTCCGATCGAGGTCGTGCGCGCTCGACCCATCGGCCGGCGCGACCCAGGTGTCCCAGGTACAGGGCGACCCGCGCCAGGCGTTCCGGAAGGCCCGGACTGTGCATCAGCAAGCTCAGCGGAGCTCTCGGACCGCGGTCGAGCAAGTCCATCAGGACTCGCATGGCCCGGATCTCACGTCCCTCGAGAAGCTCATCGAGCCAGGGAAGCGCGGCTTCGGGGCGACCCGCCTGGATCCAGTGCCACGCGACGAGAGCGGGGGCACTCCCGCTCCCGCCACTTTGCTCGGCCAGCCAGGCGTGATGACGGGCCCTGCGTTCCGCCGGCATCAGCGTGAGGATCGACGCTCTGACGTACGGGACCACCTCTGGAAGGCGATCGCGACCGACCCGCAGCAATCCCTCTTCGAGGAGAATGCTCAGAGCGCGACTGGCATCGACCTGGTCCAGAATGTCCGGTGCGGAGAAGCTCGGACAGACCGTGAGGCGCTCGAGCCAGATCCGGGTGTCGATTCGCAGGGAGGTGATCTGCTGCTCGAGGCGACTCTGCAACTCGAGATCCGGTTTTCCGTTCGACCGATTCGCCACGGTCAGCAAGGCC
>JBEIFE010000153.1:0-5142 GCA_040382575.1 Candidatus Sericytochromatia bacterium | reverse complement strand
CCCAGCAGGTTCTCGAACTGCGGGCGCAGATTGACCAGGATCGCACCCAGCTCCTGAACGCCAAGAACGAGATGCTCCAGCGCCTGCAGATGCTCTCTCAGATCGAGGTGGGCAACGAGGTGATCGAGGCCCAGACCGAGACCATGGTCGAGGTGGCCATCGGCGATCACATCGTGAAGCTGCTTCCGATCGAGCTCGTCACCAAGGACGGGGTCGTGGTCGAGATCCGCAAGCCCCAGCTGGTGGCGCAGGCATGAGCCTGGACCTTGACCGCCTCGTGGAAGTGGGGCGCGTACTCAAGCCCCACGGAGTGCGTGGCGAGCTCAAGGTCCTCTTGCACGGAGCCGACGTCGAGCGCTTCCGTCACTACCGGCGGCTGAACTGCCGCATGGTGTCGGGTCAGGAGCTCGAGCTCGATGTCGTCTCCGTCCGTTCAGCGGGTGAGGATCAGGCCCTGGTCCGATTTGCCCAGTATTCGGCTCCCGAACCCGCCCAGGTCCTCCGGGATGCGTCACTTCTGGTGCCTCGTGCCCTTTGCCCTCCGCTCGATGACGATGAGGTATATTTCGTCGACGTCGTCGGGATGGAGGTTCTGCGGGCCAGCTCCGGTGATGTCATCGGTCGGGTTGTGTCCATCGTGACAGGTCCGGGCCAGGACTGGATCGAGGTGGCCATCGGGGACGACCGCACCATCCTCGTCCCGTGGGTCGATGAGATCGTCGTGGACATCGACGAGGAATCCCGCTGCGTCCGGATTGCCCCACCCGAGGGATTGCTGGAACTCTAGCATGCGGATCGACGTCATCACCCTCTTCCCGCCGATGGTCGAGGGCGTCCTCGGTGCCAGCATGATGAAGCGGGCCGACGAGCGCGAACTCGTTCAGTTTCATGTTCACGACCTGCGCGACCAGGCCACGGACCGCCACCGCACCGCGGATGACCGTCCGTTCGGTGGGGGCGCCGGCATGGTCATCAAACCCGAGATCGTCTTCTCGGCGGTCGAGGCGCTCCCCCTCGATCCGGCTGCGCGGGTGATCATGACGTGTCCCCAGGGCTCCGTTTTTCGTCAACGCGACGCCGAGGAACTCGCCTGCGCTCCTCACCTCGTCTTTCTCTGTGGTCATTACGAGGGCTTCGACGAGCGGGTTCGCGAACATCTCGTCACGGATGTCTATAGCATCGGAGACTATGTCCTGACGAACGGCGAATTGCCCGCTCTCGTCATGATCGACGCCGTCGTCCGTCTGTTGCCTGGAGTGGTGGGCAAGGAACAGTCCACGCGCGAGGACTCCTTCTCGACGGGGATCCTGGATCATCCGCACTATACCCGTCCCGTTTCGTTCCGTGGATGGGACGTCCCCGAGGTCCTGCGCTCGGGTGATCACGCCCGGATCCTGACCTGGCGTCGAGAGCAGGCTCTGACGAGGACGCTCAGACACCGACCGGACCTGCTCGAGCTTGCCCCCCTCGATCGTCGTGACCGTCAGTTCCTGAAATCACTCGGATGGAAAGAGTCCCCGTCCCCCTGACGAGGATAGCCGTTACCTGGACCGAGTCCCGGGTAAGGAACTGGTGGTGAGTCCTCACGCACCCGGAGGTGTCCCGTGTCCCGGTTGAACCAGATTCTCACGCGTTTCGTCGTGACCGAGGAAGGCATCGGTCGGATCCAGCAACTGCTGCAGGAGCTCGTCAAGGATGTCGATGCCTCGGCAGCCCTCCTGGTCGAAAAGAGTGGACAGATGGTCACCTCGCAGGGAGATGTCACGGGTCTCGATACCCAGGCGATCGCCAGCCTCGTCGGGGGAGCGTTTGCTTCCACCCGGGCGATGGCGCGGCTCATCGGCGAGCAGGAATTCCAGTCGATGTTCCAGCAGGGCGACAGTGCCTCGATCTTCATGTCGGCTCTGGAGTCGAACGACATCCTGGTCGTCGTCTTCCATGACGAGAGCAAGACGGGGCTCGTGAAGGTTCAGGCTCAGCAGACGGCGATGGCGCTTTCGGCCGAGATCGCCCAGATGCAAGCCCCCTGATCGCCGTGGCGGGAGGCGAATTCGCTTCCGCGTCGATGGGCGAATCGTCGTCGTCCATCTGGAAACTGGGCCCTCGTGAATTTCGTTGGGGCGCCCGAACCCACGTCATGGCCATTCTTAACGTCACGCCCGATTCCTTCTCGGACGGAGGAGCGTGGACCGGTCCCGAGGATGCTCTGCGGCGCGCCCGGGCCTGCTTCGCCGAGGGAGCTGACCTGGTCGACGTCGGTGGGGAGTCGACCCGACCGGGGGCAACCCCCGTCACGCTCGAGGACGAACTGGCCCGGGTGATCCCCGTCATTCGCGCGATCGCCAGGGAACCCTGGGCCGTCGTCTCGGTGGATACCAGCAAGCCCGAGGTGGCCGAAGCGGCGCTCGAGGCAGGTGCGCACCTCGTTAACGACGTCACGGGCTTGCGAGACCCGCACATGAGGCGTGTGATCGCCCGGCATGGAGCCGCGGCGATCGCCATGCACATGCAGGGCACGCCCTCCACGATGCAGGTCGCCCCCCGATATGAAGACGTCGTCAGGGAAGTTCATGCGTTTCTGCACGAGCAGGCCCGGTTCGCTCTGGAATGCGGAATCGAGCGCGTGATGCTCGATCCGGGCATCGGCTTCGGCAAGACGCTCGAACACAATCTGGCCCTGCTTCGCTCCCTGGGGCGCTCGGAGCGAGTGGTCACCCTGTGCTGCTCGGGGCATCGCGCAAGCGATTCATCGGGGATCTGCTGGGCGTGCCTCTCGAAGAGCGCCTCGAGGGGAGTCTCGCCGCTGTCGCACAGGGCGTCCAGCAGGGCGTGGATGTCGTCCGTGTCCACGATGTGCAAGCCACGGTCCGGCTGGTCCGGGTCCTCGATGCCATCGTCCGGGTCGCTGGATCGGAGAGGTGAGCATGGATCGCATCGAAGTCACGGGGATCGAGGCATACGGATATCACGGGGTCTTCCCCGAAGAGCGAAGGCTCGGTCAGACCCTGGTCGTGGATCTGGAACTCGACCTCGACCTCGGCCCGGCCGGGCGCAGTGACCGGGTCGAGGACACCGTCGACTACGGTCACCTGGTCCGCGTGACGCGCGATCTGGTGGCCCGGACGGACCATCAGTTGCTGGAGGCTCTTGCAGAGAACCTGGCAAGCCTTATTCTGGAGATGGAACGCGTGCAAAGGGTCCATGTGCGGATCGCGAAACCACGTGCTCCGATCCCCGACTTCCCGGGGACCGTTGCCATCCGCCTCACGCGGAGCAAGGAGGGACCGTGACCAGCGTCTATCTGGGTCTCGGGTCGAACATCGGGGATCGCCTGGGGTATCTCCGGCGCGCGCTCGAGCGTCTCGACAAGCATCCGCGCATCCGACTCTCGGCGGTTTCCCGGTGCTACGAGACCGCGCCGCTCGAGTATCCTGATCAGCCATGGTTCCTGAATGCCGTAGCCTGCATCGAAACCGACCTCGCGCCCATGGAATTGCTGGACTCCCTGCAAGGGATCGAGCATGAACTCCAGCGTCAACGCACCATTCGCTGGGGCCCTCGCACCATCGATCTCGACATCCTGCTGTTCGCAGATGAACTGGTCGCAGAGCCGCGCCTCCAGGTGCCTCACATCCGGATGCACGATCGGGCGTTCGTGCTCGTTCCCCTCGCCGAGATCGCTCCGGATTTCATGCATCCGATCCTCGGCATGACCGTGTCCCAGATGCGGGACGAGGTGGGTCGACCCACGGCCGTGAAGGTTCACGCCGAGGGAGAACTGAACGTTTCGGCTCGCTGAATTTTTACCCGAGCATGACGCCCGTTGCCAGGTTCCGGAGGCCGCGAGCGGCTTCCGCGGACGTCTGGACTTTCTTGCCCGGAATCTGGACGAGTTCGAGCCGGACCAGGTGGCCGTCACCAGCCGCGATCGTCCAACCTTCCTGATCGAGCAGGAGGACGGTACCAGGTTGCTGGTCGTGACTTCCCTCGATGAGGCGTGTGCGCATCACCTTGAAGATCTGCCCCTCGAAGGTGCACGTTGCGCCTGGCCAGGGCTGGAACGCCCTCACCCGATCATGAATCGTTCGCGCAGGTCGGGACCAGTCGATCGCCGCATCGTCCCGCCGCAAGATGGGGGCAAGCGTGGCCTGTCGATCGTCCTGAGGAATGGCATCCACCTCGCCCGCGACCCAGCCTGGAAGCGTATCCACGAGCAGTCGACTGCCGATGATGGCCAGTCGCTCTGCGAGTGCCTGCCCCGTCTCATCCGGATCGATGGGAGTTCGGGCCATGGCCAGGGCCGGGCCGGTATCGAGACCTTCATCCATCTTCATGAGGGTCACGCCCGTCTCGGTTTCTCCCCTGGCGATGGCCCACTGGATCGGTGCCGCCCCCCGGTATGCGGGCAGTATCGAGGCGTGGACGTTCAGACAACCCAGCGGGGGGATTTCAAGAATCTCTCGAGGCAGGATCTGGCCGAACGCGACCACCACGATCAGGTCGGGTTTCCAGGCTTCCAGGATTTCCCGCGCTTCGGGCTCGCGGCGCAGGCGACCTGGCTGATGCACGGGCAGACCGTATGCCAGAGCCAGTTCCTTGACCGGAGGGGGGGTGAGCGTCTGGGCTCGTCCAACCGGTCGATCCGGTTGCGACATGACGCCTGTCACCGGGTAGCCTGCGTCCAGAAGAGCCCGAAGGGGACCCACGGCGAAAGCCGGGGTCCCCATGTAGACGATGCGCGGAAGCGTGATCACGCCTTGTGTTCGGATGAAGGAGTCTGGAAGGCCTTCAGGAGGTTCTTGAGGATGCTGGCCTTTTCCTCGGAAGTGGTGAGTGACGATACCCGGACACGCGGACGGTCGAGGACAGCATCGACATGAGCCGAGAGATCGGTCGTGGCCGTCCGGGCCAGCAGTTCGCGATAGAGGGTGGGGCGATCGGGTGCCATGTTCATGCGGATACCGTCCGTTCGATCAGGGAAAGCGCATATTCTTCGCGGATCACGCGTTCGACGTGAGATCTGTAGGCCTTGAGTCGGTCAAGCAGGTCAGGACGTTGCTCGCGCGCTATCTGGGAATCGATGGCTTGCAGGTAGTGAGTGAGGGTCATGGGCTGCATCCTTCCTGGAAGACTCCGACGGGT